>JADGFG010000068.1 GCA_016743995.1 Kangiellaceae bacterium
GGTCAAAAAGCTTCAACGATTGCAAATATTGTTCGAAAATTAGAAGAACACGGTGCAATGTCAAACACTATTGTTGTTGCCGCTTCTGCTTCCGATTCTGCTGCACTTCAGTTTATAGCACCTTTTGCTGGTTGTACGATGGGAGAGTATTTCCGAGACAACGGTGAAGATGCATTGATTGTTTATGATGATTTAACCAAGCAAGCCTGGGCTTATCGTCAGATTTCATTACTACTTCGTCGCCCACCTGGACGAGAAGCTTATCCTGGTGATGTATTTTATCTACATTCTCGTTTATTGGAGCGTGCTGCTCGAATTAATGCTGAACATGTAGAAAAAATTACTGAAGGTCGCGTTAAAGGTAAAACCGGTTCACTAACAGCCTTACCTATTATTGAAACACAGGCGGGAGACGTTTCTGCGTTTGTACCGACTAACGTTATTTCAATAACAGATGGCCAGATTTTCCTGGAAACTGACTTGTTTAATGCCGGTATTCGTCCTGCGGTTAATGCGGGTCTGTCTGTATCGCGAGTGGGTGGTGCAGCGCAAACTAAAATAATCAAAAAGCTTGGTGGTGGTATTCGTCTGGCTTTAGCCCAGTACCGTGAGCTTGCAGCTTTTGCTCAGTTTGCTTCTGATCTTGATGACGCCACTCGTGCTCAGTTAGAACATGGTCAGCGAGTAACCGAATTAATGAAACAAGCTCAATATGCACCGATGTCAGTTGGCATTATGGCTGTATCATTATTTTCTGCTGAGAAAGGCTTTTTGAAAGATGTTGAATTAACTAAAATTCAAGATTTTGAAGCCGCGCTAGTTGACTATATGAGTAGCAATGAAAAAGCGCTTCTCGACAAGATTGACGAAGCTGGCGACTATAACAAAGATATAGAAGCTGCGCTTCATGCGGCAATCAGCAAATTTAAAGAAACAGCAACCTGGTAAAATAAATGGGAAGGATTGTTGACCCCTTCCCTACCAGAAACCTGTTTGAGATAAGTTAACTAATTACTGGGAACAGTCCATGGCGGTCGGAAAAGAAATTCGTACCAAGATTGGTAGTATTAAAAATACTCAGAAAATTACCAGTGCAATGGAAATGGTTGCTGCGAGTAAAATGCGTAAAGCGCAGGATCGTATGGAAGCAACTAAGCCTTATGCGGAGAAAATTCGCGGGGTTATAAGCCATCTTGCAATGGGGCATACTGAGTATAAGCACCCCTACATCATTGAACGAGAAGTGAAACGAGTCGGTTTTGTGATTGTTTCGTCGGATCGTGGGTTATGTGGTGGTTTAAACACTAATCTGTTTAAAGCAGCTTTGAAATCTATGCAGGAGTGGCAGCAGCAGGATGTTGGGATTGACCTTTGTCTGATTGGTTCCAAAGCGGCTAGCTTTTTTAATCGCTTTGGCGGTAATGTTGTTGCTAAGACTTCACATCTTGGAGACCAGCCGAATGTTACCGATCTAATCGGTACCGTGAAGGTAATGCTGGATTCTTTTGATGAAGGGCGAGTTGATCGTTTGTATCTGGTTCATAATGAATTTGTGAATACGATGATACAAGAGCCCCGAGTCGCTCAGATGCTTCCTGTAGAAAAAACTGGTGAAGATGAACTAACACATCACTGGGATTACATTTATGAACCAGATGCGAAAGAATTGTTAGATGTTTTGCTGGTTCGTTATATTGAATCTCAGGTATATCAGGGTGTTGTTGATAATATTGCATGCGAGCAAGCATCGCGAATGGTTGCCATGAAGGCGGCAACTGATAATGCTGGCGATATTATTGATGATTTGCAGTTGATATACAATAAAGCCAGACAAGCGGCTATTACTCAGGAAATTTCTGAAATTATCAGTGGTGCGGCAGCTGTATAACACGCACTTTCACGCAGTTGAGCTGTCATCAGAAATTTTAGTTAACGAAATTTATAGATTATATTAATAGAGGAACAAACAATGAGTAATGGTAGCATTGTTGAAATCATTGGCGCGGTTATCGATGTGGAATTTCCACGTACTGATGTACCAAAAGTGTACGACGCACTGGACGTTGAAGGCAGTGAATTAGTACTGGAAGTTCAACAACAATTAGGAGATGGTATTGTTCGCTGTATTGCTATGGGGACTTCCGAAGGTATTCGCCGTGGTATGAAAGCCACCAATACAGGCGCACCAATTTCTGTACCCGTTGGTCAGGAAACGTTGGGCCGAATTATGGATGTATTAGGTAACCCTATTGATGATAAAGGACCTATCGGTGAAAAAGAACGTATGTCAATACACCGGGCAGCACCGAGTTACGAAGATCAGGCTGCGGCCAATGAAGTACTGGAAACTGGCATTAAAGTTATTGACCTGATTTGCCCATTTGCTAAGGGTGGTAAAGTGGGTCTGTTTGGTGGAGCCGGTGTTGGTAAAACTGTAAACATGATGGAGTTAATCCGTAACATTGCAACAGAGCATTCTGGATTCTCTGTATTTGCTGGTGTTGGTGAGCGTACTCGTGAAGGGAACGATTTCTATCATGAAATGACAGACTCAAATGTAATCGATAAAGTTTCGCTGGTTTATGGACAAATGAATGAGCCACCCGGAAACAGACTTCGTGTTGCTTTAACTGGTTTAACCATGGCCGAAAAATTCCGTGATGAAGGGCGAGATGTTTTATTATTTATTGATAACATCTACCGTTATACGCTTGCGGGAACTGAGGTTTCTGCATTATTGGGTCGTATGCCTTCAGCGGTTGGTTATCAGCCTACATTGGCAGAAGAAATGGGTGTTCTTCAGGAGCGAATTACTTCTACTAAAACTGGCTCCATTACTTCTATTCAGGCGGTTTATGTACCTGCAGATGATTTAACGGATCCATCACCAGCAACAACGTTTGCGCATCTTGATGCAACGGTTGTACTTTCTCGACAAATTGCTGAATTAGGGATTTATCCCGCTATTGACCCACTTGATTCGTCATCACGTCAGCTTGATCCGCTAGTTATCGGACAGGAACATTACGATACAACTCGTGGCGTTCAGTCTGTTTTACAACGTTATAAAGAGCTTAAAGACATTATTGCGATACTGGGTATGGATGAGCTTTCAGAAGAAGACAGACAAACGGTATCCAGAGCTCGTAAAATCCAGAGATTTTTATCTCAACCTTTCTTCGTTGCAGAAGTCTTCACGGGCTCACCAGGTAAATATGTTTCTCTTAAAGATTCGATTGCTGGTTTCCAGGGGATCCTTAATGGTGAATATGATCATTTACCAGAGCAGGCTTTCTACATGGTAGGAACAATTGAAGAAGCAGTTGAAAAAGCTAAGACACTTTAGTCTTAGCGCGGACTGATAGGAAATAGATATGGCTTATACATTTCACCTGGATATTGTTAGTGCTGAAAAGTCCATCTTTTCTGGGACTGTTGATTCGCTGGTGGCGACTGGTGCTTTAGGCGAGTTAGGGATTGTTCCCGGACACGCGCCTTTATTAACGGCATTAAAACCAGGAACTGTAAAAGTGACCGATCATGATGGAAATGAAGAACATTACTATGTTTCCGGCGGAATGCTGGAAGTTCAACCACATGTGACGACAATTTTAGCTGATACCGCCGCCAGAGCAAATGATGTTGATGAAGCTTCAGCTATTGCTGCTAAAGAAGCTGCTGAAGCGGCAATGTCAGATCAAAACTCCGAGATAGAGTATTCTAAAGCGGCAGTTGAACTGGCTGAAGCGGTTGCTCAGTTAAGAACGATTCAGACGATTCGCAAGAAAGCTGGAAAGTAATATCTTGTGATGCTGAATTATTCAGTTTAAAAAAGGTGCCTTGTGCACCTTTTTTTGTGCCAACTATTTTACTCGAGGTATAAATGAGCGTTCTGGTATAAGAGTCTGTCAGTAAAGGTTTAACTCTTACCATAATCTAAGTAAAATAGTGTACTTAATTTAATTAATTACGGATATTCCAATATCATGGACATTCAGGTCATAATTCTTGCCGCAGGGAAAGGTAGCCGGATGAAGTCTCGACTTCCGAAAGTGCTACACCAGATAGCTGGTAAGTCTCTCGTACAACATGTCGTAGATAATTGTCATTCCATGGGCGCGAATCACTGTCATTTAGTGGTTGGTCACGGTGCCGAACAGGTTAAGCAATCGCTTGAGAAAGAAAAAAAGCTGAAACTCTCCTTTGTCGAACAAATGGAACAGCTTGGTACTGGTCATGCTGTTAAAATGACTTTAGATGGTTTGAAGGACGATACCCCTACCTTGATCTTATACGGTGATGTACCTTTAACTCATCATGATACGTTATCTCAACTGGTAGAAATTCATCAAGACGATCCTTCTGGTATTGCCTTAATGACTTGTCTGTTAGATGACCCGGCCGGATATGGCCGAATTACTCGGGATGATGGTAATCAGGTTACGGGGATTGTTGAGCACAAGGATGCAACTGAAGCTCAAAAAGCAATCAATGAAATAAATACAGGAATTATGTGTTGTAATTCCTCGCAATTAAAAACATGGATTGGTCAGCTTGATAATAATAATGCGCAAGGTGAGTTTTATCTGACTGATATTATTGCGATGGCTGTGGCAGATGGTAACAAAGTTACCGCAGCACAACCTGTTGAATTATATGAAGTTGAGGGAATTAACACACTTCGTCAACTGGCAGAGCTTGAGAGAATCTGGCAATTAAAAATGGCTGAAGAGCTGATGGATGGTGGCGTAACAATCCGTGATCCTGGTCGATTTGATCTGAGAGGCAGCCTTTCCTGTGAATCAGATATTATTATTGATATTAATTGTGTATTTGAAGGTCAGGTTATTCTAAAAGCAGGCGCACAGATTGGTGCAAACTGTTATTTAAAAGATTGTACGGTTGGCGAAAATGCGATAATTAAGCCGAATAGTGTTATTGAAGAGAGTGTGATCGATGAAGAATGTAGCGTGGGGCCCTTTTCTCGACTGCGCCCAGGTACTCATTTGCATCGAAATTCCCATGTGGGGAACTTTGTAGAAATAAAAAAATCAAACCTTGGCGAAGGGTCTAAAGCAGGTCATCTGTCTTACATTGGTGATTGTGAAGTTGGACAGTCTGTTAATATTGGTGCAGGTACGATTACCTGTAATTATGACGGTGCCAATAAGCATAAAACGATTATTGATGATGGTGCTTTTATTGGCTCAGATTCACAATTAGTTGCGCCTGTTCGTGTTGGAAAAAACGTCACTGTGGGCGCTGGTACAACGGTGACTTCAGATATTGAAGATGATGCGTTATGTATCAGCCGAGTAAAGCAAAAGCAAATTTCGACCTGGACCAGGCCTGTCAGGCAAAAATAATATTACGGAGTCATTAAGTATGTGTGGAATAGTTGGCGCTGTAGCGCAACGAAATATCTCAGAAATCCTGCTTGAAGGTTTAAAGCGACTGGAATATCGAGGTTATGACTCGGCAGGGTTAGCGGTTATTTCTGATAATAAAATTAAACGCCTGCGTCGAGTGGGTAAAGTTGCAGAATTAGAAAAAGCATTGGAGTCAGAACCGACTAATGGTCAGACTGGTATTGCTCATACGCGTTGGGCGACCCATGGAGAGCCAAATGAAGCCAATGCTCATCCTCATTTTTCAAATGATACTATTGCTGTTGTACATAATGGAATTATCGAAAATTATGAAAACTTGCGTGAGGAGTTGAAATCTCAGGGCTACAGTTTTATTTCAGAAACTGACACTGAAGTAATGGCCCATCTTATTGAAAGAGAAAGAAAATCGACGGATACATTACTTAATGCCGTTTTAAAAGCAACTAAGCTGCTGGATGGCGCCTATGGTACGGTAGTGATGGAATTAGCAAATCCAGAACAACTGGTTGTTGCGCGATCAGGTAGTCCATTGGTGATTGGTAAAGGTATTGGCGAAATGTTTATTGCCTCAGACCAGTTAGCTTTATTACCGGTGACTCGTCAGTTTATGTTTCTGGAAGAAGGTGAAGTTGCCGAAGTGACTCAGCGAAATATCAAAATTGTATCAGCTGAGGGGCAGACCGTAGAGCGAGAGTTTGAAGAATCAACAATTCAGCATGATGCTGGTGATAAAGGCCAGTTTCGTCATTTTATGATGAAAGAGATCTTTGAACAGCCTTCTTCGATTAATAATACCCTTGAAGGTCGTCTACATGCCGACTCTGTGATTGTGGAATCTTTTGGTAACAAAGCACCAGAGTTATTAGCTAAAACCGAATCGGTTCAAATTATCGCATGTGGCACCAGCTATCACGCAGCAATGGTATCGCGTTACTGGATTGAATCGATGGTTGGTATTCCCTGTCAGGTTGAAATTGCCAGTGAATATCGTTATCGAAAATCTGTGGTATTACCCAACTCTCTGTTTATCAGTATTTCTCAATCAGGTGAAACAGCTGATACCCTGGCCGCATTGAGAATGGCAAAAAAACAGGGCTTTATGGCGAGCTTGACGATTTGTAATGTGCCGGGTTCTTCATTGGTACGAGAATCTGATATGGCGTTTATGACCAGAGCTGGTGCTGAAATTGGTGTTGCTTCAACTAAAGCATTTACCACACAGTTAACCGGATTGCTAATGTTGGCAACTGCTATGGCACAAACCAGAAATACTCTTAGCCCTCAGGAAATTTCGGAAGTTATTCATCAGCTAAGACAGTTACCTTCTGAAATTAACGACGCGCTGAATATGGATGAAACGATTGAGCAAGTTGCTGAAGAGTTTAATGAAAAAGAACATTGTCTATTTCTGGGTCGTGGAGAACAATATCCCATTGCGATGGAAGGCGCATTAAAATTAAAAGAAATTTCCTATATACATGCTGAAGCGTATGCGGCGGGAGAGTTAAAGCATGGTCCACTAGCACTGATTGACCAGGATATGCCTGTTGTTGTGGTCGCACCTAATAATGAGTTGATTGAAAAGCTAAAATCTAATATGGAGGAAGTCAGGGCCAGAGGTGGTCAGCTTTATGTTTTTGCTGATGAGCAGACAGAAATTGTCGAGAATAAAGGAATTAAACTGATTCATTGCTCGACTAAAGGGAATTATATTGCACCGATAGTGTTTACTGTACCTTTGCAGTTGCTTTCGTATCATGTTGCTGTCATTCGAGGCACAGATGTTGATCAGCCTAGAAATCTGGCTAAATCGGTTACAGTAGAATAGTCTTTTCAATTATCAGACTAACCCTGTTCTATTCAGGGTTAGTTGCTAATCCCTGAATAATTCAGAAATACAAATCAATAATAAATTCATACCACATTTTTCTTAGTTTATCCTTCCAGGGAGCTTGGGTATATAGTGAAATCAACATTACTTTAGAGTTTTGCAAGTGTTCATGTTACAGTGTTCACTCAATAAAAAGTCGAAAACTACTTATGGAATAATCAATGAATTATTTTGCCAGGTTACTTTGCTTTTCTTTTTTTTATTTATTATCGACTCCCCTTATAAAGGCTGATAGTGAAGGTGTTGCCTTATTAAAGAAAGTCGATGAGCTTTATCGTTCCAGTAGCTCAATTGCCACAATGAAAATGACAATTGTTACCCCTGACTGGCAACGCACCCTCAGTATGAAAAGCTGGACTATTGGGATGGAAGACACTTTCATCAGAATACTGGCACCAAAAAAAGATTATGGCGTGGCTACGCTGAAAAAAGACAGGGATATGTGGAATTTCTTCCCCAAAATTAACAAAGTCATTAAAATTCCGCCTTCAATGATGATGGGATCCTGGATGGGTTCTGACTTTACTAATGACGACCTGGTTAAAGAGGTTTCTCTTGTTGAAGAATATAATATAACAACAAAGAATGAAGGGAAAAATATGCGTCTGATTCTCATCCCTAAACAGGAAACGGTCACCGTATGGGCAAGAATAGAAATTCTTGTAGAAGAAATATCGTTGCTGCCAATAGAACAAAGCTATTTTAATGAGCGTAGTGAAAAAGTCAGAGTTCTTACTTTTAGTAAAGTAAGAAAATTTTCTGATCGAAAAATTCCAGGTATTATGACAATGACGCCTTTAAATAAGACAGGGCACAAAACTGTGATTGAGTATGTTGCTGCTGAGTTTGATGTGCCAATTGATAAAACCGTATTTACTTTAAGAAACTTAAAATCACGTTTTTAGCGGGAGCTAATTCCATGATAGTTAAATTCGCCTTTAGAAATACACTTAGAAATCGTCGACGTAGCTTGTTAACCGTTATTAGTATGGGGACTGGTTTCTTTTTATTATGCGTGATGATTGCTATGACTGAAGGAAGTTATAACAACATGATTGATTTGTTCACTCGTGATCATACAGGACATATTCAGATTCACCAGGGAGACTATTTGAATCGCCCTTCTCTTTATAAAACCATAAAAAAACCTGATAACTTAATTCGTGAATTGGAAACGTTACCTGACGTAGTGAGTGTTGCTCCGAGAATTTTTGGTCCTTCCCTGGCTTATGGCAAAGAAAAAACATTTCCAGCGAATGTTATAGGTATTGATCCTGATAGAGAATCAAAAGCTACACACCTTAAGAGCAAGGTAAAAAAAGGGGTTTACCTGACTGATAAAATGGATGAGAGTGGCTATTTTCCAGCAATGTTAGGCTACACGTTGGCAAAAAATCTCAATTTGACTGTTGGTGACGAACTGGTTTTAATTTCGCAAGGGATTGATGGATCTATTGCTAACGATATATTTTTAGTCACCGCAATAGTAGGTTCTGATACCTCTAATGAGCGAATGAATGTTTATCTGAGCCTTAGTGCGATGAACACCTTTTTGTCGACGAGTGATCAGGTTCATGAATTAGTGATTATTTTGAAACATCAGAGTTTATCAGAAAATTTTGCTAAAGAACTATCTCAGAAATTTTCTGATAGCGGCCTGGATATACAGCCCTGGCAAGTGATTGAATCTGCTTTTTATAATGGAATGCAAACCGATAAAAAAGGAAACTATATTTCACTTGCTGTTTTAATTTTTATCGTCTCGATAGGTGTACTTAATTCAATTTTAATGGGGACTTTAGAAAGAACTCATGAATTTGGTGTATTACGAGCTATTGGAACTCGACCCAGAATGGTATTTCAACTGATCATGCTGGAGTCTTCGATTTTGGCTTTTGCGAGTTGTTTATTTGGCTTGATTTTTTCATTGCCAGTGATTTACTGGCTGGTTCATGTTGGTTTATCTTTGCCAGAACCGATCGATATGGGGGGAATACCATTTCAGGCATTAAAAGGAGAGTTAAACTGGTTTAGTGTATTGACACCAGCGGCTTCAATCTTTATCAGCACTTTTATTGTGAGTATCTATCCAGCAGCGAGAGCTGCGGTTATTTCTCCATTAGAAGCGTTACAGGCGGTGTAAGATGATGTCAGGATATCGTATTATTTTTCGTCTGGCTGCACGTAATATCTTTAGAAATGTTCGACGAACCTGGTTAACTGTATTTCTCATCGCTTGTGGTCTTGCTGCTTTAATATTTGCTGATGCTTATATCAGAGGTTCAATGGCAACGATGATACGTATCAGTACAGAAACACTTTTAGGAGAGGCACAAATTCATCTGCCTGGATATAGAGATGCTCAGGATGTTGACCTTTATATTTCTGATGTTAATAAACTCACTGGGCAGCTTAACCAGATAAAAGAAATCTCCGCTTATTCGCCCCGCATAATATCAGGTGCAATGATCTCCTCTTCTGAAAATGTAGCGGCCGGCATGTTGTATGGTATTGATGCGGAAAAAGAGTCGTCTGTTGGCAAATTGAAAGATGTCATGATTGCTGGCGACTATCTTACGGGTAAAAGTAATCAGATTATCCTGGGACAAGAGCTTGTTGATATTCTGGAGCTTAGAATTGGTGACCGAGTTGTTGTCACTGCATCACAGGCCAATGGTGGAGAGCTTTCGCAGAATCTGTTTCGTTTATCAGGTATATTCAGGTTTAAAGATAGAGCGCTAGATTCAGGTCTGGCCTTTATCAATTTAAAACAGGCGCAGAAGCTTGTTAATATTTCGGGTGTTCATGAGGTCGCTATTAAATTTACTGAACTGGAATATGCAGAAGATAAAAGTCTTAGCTTATGGGATACCTTAAATACTACAGAGTTTGAAACTTTAAGCTGGTTTGAACTGGTTCCGCAACTAAATGGCATTATAGCAATGGTTGAATACTCTACATTAATTGTGGCCACCATTATGTATATTCTGGTTTCGCTTGGTGTCATTAATACAATGTTTATGTCAATTTATGAGCGACATTATGAGTTTGGTATATTACTGGCTATTGGAACTCGGGCAAAAATACTTTTTGTTCAGGTTTTAATCGAGGGAATTTACATTGCACTGATTAGTATTGTTATTGGTAATTTTATTGGTGGGCTCTTGAGCTATTGGGGAGTAACCAATGGTTTAAATTTTCTGGAAGACATGGAGTTTTCAGGTATTACGATGAATGAACCAATATTTCTAATTATAGACCCTTTTGCCGTTTTAAATTTAAGTCTTTCGCTATTGGTGATAACTGTTCTGGCCTGTGTTTATCCTGCTATTCATGGTGCAAGGCTATCGCCTTCTACGGCAATGCGTAAAACACGCTAGTTAAAACCCGGAAAGTATATAGGTAAAAAAATGAGTATAGTGATTGAAACAAAAAATTTATGTCGGCATTTTGGATCGGGCGATACTTTAGTTAAAGCATTACAGCATAATAATATCACCATTGAAAAAGGAGAGTTTACAGCGGTAATTGGCCCGTCGGGATCGGGAAAATCTACACTACTACAATTAGTTGGTGGTCTTGATACCCCAACTTCTGGTGATGTAATTCTGGATAGTAAGAATATCAGTCTTATGAGTGGTGTTGAACTGTCTGATTTCAGGCGTGATCATATTGGGTTTATTTTTCAGGCTTACAACTTAATTCCGGTATTGTCTGCGAAAGAGAATATTGAATATGTCATGCAGCTACAGGGACTGAAAGATAAAGAGCGGAATCTTAGAGTTCAACATATTCTTAAAGCGATTGGGCTGGAAGGTTTGGCCAACCGGCGTCCAGCAGAACTCTCTGGGGGGCAGCAGCAACGTGTTGCGGTTGCCAGGGCAATGGTTTCTCAACCCAGTATTATTCTGGCGGATGAACCGACAGCAAACCTTGATTCACAAACCGGTGCCTCATTACTTGATATGATGAAAACGCTTAATGAAAAAGAAAATATGACTTTTATTTTTTCTACTCATGATCCCATGGTAATGGAGCGGGCCAAACGTATTATCAGGCTGGTTGATGGTCAGGTCGAAAGTGATGAGAGAACAGCCTGACGACTGATGATAAAATTTTTAATCCAGCTAATCGCGCTTTGTTGTCCTTATTTCTTCATTATTGTTTCTTTTTCTCTGGGGGCAAGTGAAACAAAATTCTCTGGTTACCTGAAAAGCTATGCACTATTACAAGATAGTATTGATATAGAGAATGGTGAAGGAATAGATTCTGGCGTTCAGTCTCAGAATGCGTTGAGATTGATGTTTTCAAACCTGTCTGAAGAGCGAGGCAATTTTGAGGTTCAGTATGAAATACAGCCTCTTTATTACTCTAACGGATTTGATAGCTCAGGGAATACCGGTGGAATTGGTTCAACGGTTGCTATGGGGGCTAATCGGTATCGAATAAAGGGTATTAAACCGGTACTCTCTGATAATGGTGACAAGGTTGCAGCATTACAAAACCTGGATCGTTTTAATTATCAAATTAATTATGACCAGGGAGAGTTGACGGTAGGCCGTCAGGTGGTTTCTTTTGGGTCAGCCCGGTTTGTTAATCCTACGGACTTGTTTATTCCTTTTGTGATTCAAACGCTTAATCAGGAATATCGTATTGGGATTGATGCCATTCGCCATCAATGGTATCTGGGTGATTTTGCTGTTTTTGATACGGGCATTATTGTTGGTGAAGATGGCAAAAAGGAAAATAGCGCCATTTTTTTACGCGGCAAAAATTCGTTGAATGGCAATGATTTCGATATTACTTTCATCAAACAGGATAAGGCTTCATTATTGGGTGGGGGGCTTGAACGAGCGATTGCTGATTTTGGCTTCTGGTTTGAGTCGGCTTATATGAAGCTGAACTATCAGCAAACCAGTGCCGAAAGTGAGCCTGTTGATAACTACTGGCGTACCTCTGTGGGTGCTGATTACGCGTTAACTGGAAACCTGATAGTGATGCTAGAGTATCATTACAATGGTGTTGGTAGTAATGACCCGAGTGAGTATCACCAGGTACTTAAAAGAAGCCCTTACCAGAATGCTGGTGTATTTTTGCTGGGAAAACAATACCTGATTCCGGCCATCAACTGGACCGCAACCCCGCTTGTTTCAATAACCGCCAGCGGTTTTTTTAACCTGAGTGATCAATCGGTTTTTATTAATATCAGCAGTGAAACCAGTTGGACTGATAACCTTTATTCTGATTTTGGTGTTTACCTGAGTAGTGGAAGTGACTTTATTATTAATGAAGGACAGCAACATATTGAATTTGGTTCTGAATTTGGGGCTTATCCTTTGAGTCTTTATGGCAGTTTACGCTATTACTTCTGATGGATTGTTTTTTTGTTACATTCTTTATTGTTAGCTGTGTAGGTCAACTCAGTTAAGTTCTGTTAACTTTCTGATAGAATTTCATCTTGATATCAGCCACAATCTGCCTGGTTGTTGGTTTGAAAATAATAGCGCATTAACGCTTGTCGAGATATTAATTAACTGATTGCTATCTATTAATTATTTTGATTACAATATAAGCACTCCGGGTATATATTAAACTCGGTTCGTTTCACCCGATTTTATTGAGGAAAATATGAAAATATTAAAGAATTTGGTAATAGCCGTAGTGGCAATTTTTACGTCTGTTACAGGTCTGGTTGTTGCTGCAGAAAGCCAGTTTGTTGAAGGAAAGGATTATAAAATTGTTTCCTACAAAGGTAGTGAAAAACCAGTTGTTGAAGAGTTTTTTAATTATGCATGTGGTGCTTGTTTTACGACCGAGCAATTTGTGATTCGCCTTAAAAAGAACAACCCTGATCTCATCGTTAAGCCAATACCTGTTGAGTTGAGAAAATCCTGGAAAATTTATGTAGACGCTTATTACATTGGTGAAAAGCTAGGTATTCTGGATAAAAGTCATAGTAAGGTTTTTGATCATATCCATGTTAAAAAGAAGCATTTCAAGAATAAGGCTGATATGAAAGCATTTTTTCTGGAGTTAGGTGTTGATGAAAAAGCTTATGATGATGTCGCTAGTTCTTATTGGCTCAATAACGAAGCAAGAAAAGCCAAGCAGTACGCCTTTAAGCGTCAGATTACAACAACCCCAAGTTTCCTGGTGAATAAAATGTACAAAATAGACTCTAAAAGCCTTGGAAACTACGATCAGATTGAAAAAGCTATCGTTGAGCTTTCTGGTGTTAATAAAAAGGTTGTGGCTGCAAAATAGTTGTATTGCGTCATTATCTTTTTACATTGCTCGAGCAGCTGAAGTGAGACTTCATTCTGCTCGGACATATACCCAAAATCCTCGAGCCTGATAACTTATCGTCTTGCCGTTCCCTGCATTTTCAAAAAGTTCGAGTATGTAAATTCCTGATTTGTATCATCAGATAGTCCAGGATAATCACTTCTTATCGAAATAACTGGTTACATTCTTACTGCATTATTTTCAAACTTTCTGCTTAAGTCGTTCGACATAAATGTTTGTGATGTTGTTAAATGGTCGTTCTATTTTGTTAAGGAGAAATAATAATGACAAAATTAAAAATATTACTTTTATTATCTGTTTTTTCAGTCTTGAAGACTGTTAGTGCCGACGACTGTTCTTTTTCGACTGATTACAATATCAAAATACTACCGGATAGCATTTTATTCTCTAAAAACAAGCTGTCTCAACTGCAATTCAGGGGAGATAACTTATTGATTAATAGAGAAAAAGTTGAGTTGTCTGACAAGCAACGTGAAGCGAGTCGCTTATTTCAAAAACAGACTCGACTCATTTTGCCAAAAGTTGCTGATGTGGCAGTTGAGGGAGCGGAATTAGGCATCAATGCATCAGTGGTTACCTTAAAGGCTTTGTTTTGTGAAAATAATGAGATGGCCGGTGAGCTAACGCAGTCAGTTGAAAAGTTGGGTCGAAAAATAAGATCGAGTATTACCGATACCCGTTATGATGCAGAAACCCTTGGTGATTCTCTTGATAATATATTTGATGACGAATTTGAAAAGCTGATCGAACAGGCTACCGTAAAGTACTCAGGAAAAATGATGAGTAATATACTTGCATCTGTATTTTCGGGTGATAAAGAAGAATTAAAGGACCTTGAATTTAGAATGGAGAATCTGGGGCATGATATTGAAACTTATGTTGAAGCCAATGTAAAAACATTAGAAACTAAAGCAAAAGCACTGTGTCAGGATGCTGAAATTCTTGAAAAATTCGACTCAGTACTGGAGACCGTGGCGGGCTATCCAGAAAATGGACTGATTAACTGAGTTGTTATTTTTAAGATTAAAGAGCATATTCTGTATTATTTTGTGAGTTAAGCGCTGTTTTTATGAAAATGGCGGTTACCAGGGGTAAATACTTTGCCCCGCCCTTGTTTTTTTATTATTATCGCATTTTTTCTTGTCAGGGCTTTTTATGCCGCAATTGTGGTTTCGTTTTCTCGATAAGCTGGAAACAGTCAATTCAAGCAAAGTCTTTCAGATACTGATCGTTTCGGTCATTGTCATTTCAGCGCTCTCTATTGGTGTAAAAACACATAACCTTCCATTAAACCTGCTTGCCTTTATTGGAATACTGGATGTTGCGATTACTGTTTTCTTTGTGGTGGAAATTATTATTCGTTTTTTGGCAGTTAATGATAGCAGGCAGTTTTTTAAAAGTGGCTGGAATATCTTTGATACCGTAATCGTTATTGGTAGTCTTGTGCCTGCAGGAGGTTCTGGTGTATTACTAGCTCGTTTATTACGTGTATTCAGGGTGCTTCGTCTGGTTTCCATGATTCCAGAACTCAGGTTGTTGATTAATGCATTACTTAAAGCGATACCGCAGATGGGCTATATTGCCCTGCTAATGTTTGTTATTTTTTACATCTATGGTGCTGTGGGTAGTATTATTTTTGACAAGATTAATCCCGAGTTATGGGGAGATGTTTCAATATCGATGCTCACCCTGTTCCGCATTGCGACTTTTGAGGACTGGACTGACGTGATGTATGAGACAATGGAAGTGTTTCCGCTTAGCTGGTTGTTTTATTTGTCTTTTATCTTTTTAACTGCTTTTGTGTTTTTAAATATGATGGTAGGGACTGTGCTTGATGTTATGTCACAGGAACATGAAAAAATCAGAGCTGAAACTCATGGCGAAAGCATTGAAGGTGGTGAGCCTGCCAGTAGAGCGCAAATTGATGCACTTAACCGGGAATTGGGCGAAATTAAGCGATTAATCGCGTCAATAGACAAAAAGCAATAGGTTTGCCGGGGTTTATTGATTAAACTGACTACTCCCATATTTGTGTATTTAACCTGATTATCCAGACGGTAATAAAGTGGCTTATCAAGATAAAAAATCAACCAGACTTAAAGGTGCTGTATTATCTTTTATCATTCACCTGATTTATTACATGCCCTCGTTTCTGGTGCGCTGGATAAGTCTGGCTTTTCATAAACTGAGTATAATCTTCAATAGCAAAGGCTGTCAGGTTGTCAGAAAAAATATTCAGATGTGTTACCCTGAAAAAAATGATCAACAGATTGACCAGTTAGTCAAAGCGTATGCGACACAAAGCGCTTGCTTAATCCACGAATTTGCAACCGCCTGGCTGGGTGATAAAAAAGCAGTTCAGTCAAAAATTACTTCGGTCATTAATCAACAGTTAGTTGATGAAATTCTTGCCAGTAAGCAGCCGCTTATTGTTGCAGTACCTCATATTGGAAACTGGGAATTTGTGTGGCACTGGTTGCAACTCAATTACCCTGCTATTGGTATGTATAAACCGGCCAATTTTAAACAGGTTGATGAGCTAGTATTGAAGTCCCGGTTACGTTTTGGCGGTAAAGGCTTTGCCGCGGACAGACGAGGAATGATGGGGTTATTGAAATCACTCAGACAAGGTGGTGTTATGATGATATTGCCTGACCAGCAACCCCAGGAAGGAGCCGGAATTTTTTCACCTTTTTTTGGGCAGACGGCTTATACCATGACGTTATTACATAAACTGGTTGCCAAAGCAGAAGCTCGATTGTTATTTGCCCGTTGTATCAGGAAACCATCGGACAAATCATTTGAATTAACCCTGGAAAGCCCGACGTTTGAAATTCATCAAACCACTGTAGAGAATTTTAATCAGGGAATGAACCAGCAGATAGCGAACATTATCAATCATTGCCCTGAACAATATTTATGGAGTTACAAACGTTTCAAGCATCAGCCAGAAGATAAAGGTAATCCTTATAAGTCTTAGTGCTATTTCCAGGGAGTTTGGGTATATTCACTGTGAAGTTGATTGAATTATTCAGGATTACTTGTGCTGATTAGATTATTGGAAATGGTTAACAGGAAGTAAGGGGGACAGATAAAGTCTTCGTTAATGAAAACAGGCATCCATATTTTCCAGCCAGACGGCGGCTTCCTGTTTTCCAGGTGTGTTAAATAAAACCATCATAACCACCCATTTTAGCTGGTCGAGATTGACCTGTTTTTCGGAGTCCAGTGCTAATACCCTGTCAATAACTGCTTCTCTGCTATGAGAGTCCAGTATTCCGGTTTGTTCAAGAAAATAGAGAAATCCTCGACATTGCTTTGATAGATAATGCGTTTCATAAGGGTGAAAAATGCGAATACTTTGTAATGCAGCGGGATTAGGCGCAAAACTGTTTGAGCTGGCTTCGAGCAGGCCGTCTAGCCAGTCAAGTGCCATATCGATTTCGCCAGATTGAAATCCGACGTCTTCCAGCTCGTTGATTAGTGTTTGTGCTTTTTCAACGGGAACAAATTCATCCTGCTGGAATCTTTCAAAAATATAAAGTAGCACATCCATTACTTCCGTTTTCATCCAGATGATACCTCAACTATTATAATTACTGACGTATAAAGCCTCCGGCGCTGTTTATAACCCAGCCCTCCAGCTCTAGCATCAGTAGTTTATTGGTCACAGCTTCCACTGTCAAACTACTGCGGTTAATGATTGTATCAATATTGGTTAGTTCGTAATCAATATGCTTTAAAAACTCGGCATTTTCTGGGGATAACGGTTTTTTCTCTGCGCTAAGACTTAAATCCAGTTGGCCTTTGGCAATGCAAGGGATTTCTTGCAGAATGTCATCGAGAGTTTCAGTAAGCTTGGCACCCTGTTTAATCAGGTGATGACAACCTTTGGTTAGTGGATTGTGTATCGAGCCAGGCATGGCGAAAACTTCGCGGCCTTCCTCCATGGCATATTTCGCAGTAATCAATGTTCCGCTTTTTCGAGTGGCTTCTATGACGAGTGTACCCAGGCTGAGTCCAGCAATGATTCGATTTCTTTGCGGAAAACTCCCTGCGTCATGAGAGTCTTCAGGAAATTTCTCAGAAACCAGCAAACCATTTTGCGCAATGGCATGTGCAAGCTGGCGATGTGAAGCAGGATAAACTCGGTTCAGACCGGTTCCAGTCACTGCAATTGTGTAGCCTTTAGCTTCAAGTGCGGCTCTATGTGCCTCGCCATCTATTCCACGAGCCAGGCCGCTGGTAATAGTGATTCCTTTCTGGCTCAGGGCGCGACAGAAAGCCTGAGTGTTAGCGATACCAGCAGCTGACGGGTTTCTTGACCCAACAATCGCTATTTGTGGAGTGGTTAGAATTTCGGGGTTACCCATCGTAAAAAGAAGAAGTGGAGGTGAATTGATCTGGTTAAGTAATGGAGGATAATAGGGAGTGTTAATTGGAATAATCTGACAGTTGGGTTGTTTATTCCAGGTCAGAACGGGTTCCAGCGTTGAAAAATCAAAATTAACAATCTGAGAGATGATTTTTGCAGAGAGTTTGACCGATTTAAGGTCATGACGGGATGATTTAAAGAGTTGTTTCGCTGAAGAGAAATGTTTTAGCAGTTTTAAAGCTATTGCGTCGCCCACGCCGTTGATCGATTTTAATGCGATTAAATACTCTAATTCGTTTCTGGTTTGTCGTTCTGGCATTCCATGGCCTTATTGTTGTTCAACACCCTGGCTTTAAAAGTAACAGGCCAGGGTTTTCAATGAGTTACTATTTTATAGTGGTTTAGTGACTTTATCGAGTATGTGAATGGTTTTTTCAGCTTTTAAGACTAACCCCATACTGACTTTGTCAAAAGTTCTGAAAATCATCAATCGACCAGCTAGCTCGTCTGGTAACGTGACTTTCTTCTTAGAGCCCGAAAAGGTTTCCTTTATTTTTGTGTAAGTGCTTCTGCTATCGTCATCTTTGTTTCTCTGGGTAGCAATTTCATCAACAATTATTGCGCCTTTCTGATAAATAGAAAGTACGTGCCCTACTTCCATGTTTTCTCTTTCACCTTTATTGATAATTACAACATCGTATTGCCCTATTCTGGTGACTCCGCCATAAACCGAAATAATTTGTCCACCTTCAAAGGATTCTGGAGCATGTGGAAAATAGGTAGGTCTTAGTTGCTCGTCGTTAGTGGGCCAGGCACGATCGCCTCTTTTCATTTCCAGTACAGAACCATTTAAGCGCACTACAGCAGGGTCGCCGGGTTGAATAATTCGTCCAGCACCAATGTATTTGGCTTCTATGCCTAATAACTCATCAGTTTTTGGGTCAAAATAGGCATCGCCTTTGCGGAAAAATGAATAAGAAAGCGCATCGGAATCTTGAATGCCGCGCAGATAAACTTTGTGCTCTTCTGCTGCCATTAAGCGACCACTATCATTACCCACTACATAAGCAGCGTTATCAATTTTATCTTCTGAAACAATTTGAGCTGAAGAAAGAAAGGGTTGTATAACATTGAGCGGCAGTGTTGCAATAGCTGCATCAGCACTTAACTGTCTTGTTTTGGGACTGAGTTTAACCGTACCATTGGGTAAGCGGTTAGTTTTGGTTATTCTTGGTTTGCCATCTATGTACACTAATGAAATAATGTCGCCTGGAAATATTAAATGTGGGTTATCGACCTGATCATTGACGTGCCATATTTCAGGCCATAACCATGGGGTTGTCAGAAAGGTTTCTGAAATATCCCATAATGTATCGCCTGGTTGTACGACATGAAATTCAGGATGATTCGGTTTTAGTTCGGCAGCACTACTTATGCAGGAAAATACAATAAATAGTGCGGACAAAATGCTGATGTAAAGCTTTTTCATTTAACTTTATCCCTATAGATATTTTCGTCGGGTGAATTAATTACCCTTTTTAAGCAATTTTAGCCTAAAATTTGTCTAAAAACCCAGTGTATTCGTAACAAATTTTCCAGTATGATCATTATCTTAGCAGTATTTGTTACTTTTTTACTAGAACTTATGTCACAGAGTTATTCCGTTCATGTCTTTATTAAACATTCTTGAGTACCCCGATCAGCGCTTGCGCACCAAGGCTAAAGCTGTTGATGATTTTGGTGAAGTTCTGCAAAAGCAGATTGATGATATGCTGGAAACCATGTATGCCGCGCCGGGTATAGGGCTTGCTGCTACTCAGGTTGATATTTATAAAAGGCTATTTGTGGTTGATGTCACTGAAGATAAGTCTAATCCGCTGGTATTTGTTAACCCGGAGATAGTTGAGTTACGTGGTGTTGAGCAGATGGATGAAGGGTGTTTGTCTTTTCCCGGGGTTTACGCAAAAGTCGAAAGAGCGGATGAAGTGACCATCAAAGCGCTGGATCGAAATGGCAAGTCTTTTACGCTGGATGCAGATGGCCTGCAGGCAGTCTGTATTCAACATGAGTTTGATCATACGTTGGGTAAGCTTTTTGTCGACTATTTGTCGCCGTTAAAAAGACAGCGTATTCGGAAAAAGCTCGAAAAAGAGATGAAAAACAGGAAAAAATGATCGATTTCTTCAAAGTTGAGTTTAAGAATGTCTGAGCAGAAATTAAAGATAATATTTGCTGGCACGCCAGATTTTGCAGCAACTGCTTTGCAGGCTTTGCTCGATGCCGGGCATGATATCTGTGCGGTATATTGTCAGCCTGACAGGCCGAGTGGTCGAGGCAAAAAGCTAATTGCGGGGCCTGTTAAACAAATTGCCCTGGATAGACAAATTCCGGTAGAGCAGCCGGTTAATTTTAAAAGATCAGAATCCTCGGACATCAATTCCATTGATTCGCTCGAAAGACTCAGTGCTTATCAGGCGGATCTGATGGTTGTTGTGGCTTATGGAATTATCCTGCCTTCAAGTGTATTAAATACGCCAAAATATGGTTGTATTAACATCCATGGTTCATTGTTGCCTCGCTGGCGGGGGGCCGCGCCTGTACAGCGAGCTATACAGGCAGGAGATCGAGAATCTGGTATTACTATTATGCAGATGGACGAAGGTCTTGATACCGGTAATATGTTACTTAAGCTAACCGCTGACATAGCAGATACAGAAACGGGTAGTTCCCTGCATGACAAGCTTGCGGCGCTCGGCGGTGAGGCAATTGTTAATTTTTTACAGCTTAATCAAATGGATAATGCTGGAGAAAAGCAAGATGGTAATCTTGCCTGTTATGCTCATAAACTATCAAAAAAAGAAGCTGAAATAGACTGGAATCAAAATGCTGATGTTCTGGAAAGGCAAATAAGAGCTTTTAATGCCTGGCCTGTCAGTTACAGTTATGTCGGCAAGAAAAGACTTCGAGTATGGCTGACTGAGATTACCGAAAATAAAACGACACGGGTTCCTGGCGCTGTTGTGAGCCTGGAAAAATCAGGTATTGAGATCGCGTGTGGCGATCAAAAGACGTTACGTCTCACAATTTTGCAGCCAGATGGTAGTAAAGCGATGTCAGCAGAAGCTTTGTTAAATTCTCGTAAAGACTGGTTTGAGGAAAATTCGGTGTTAGGTAAACATGACTGATTCTCGGTTAACAGCGCTTCAGTGGCTGCTTCAGGTTATCGAAAAAGGCCGTTCAGTTAATGAGCTATTTATCTCTGATGTGACAAAACAGAGTTCAGATAAAGACGGGTTAAGACAGCAAGCGCTGGCCAGGCAAATATTATTTGGCTGTTTACGTTACTATCATCAGTTAAAAACCTTGTCGGACAATCTTCTGGATAAACCTTTCAAATCCAGAGATACTGATTTATTGATTGTTATCTTAATGGGGCTCTATCAGCTTCGTTATTTATCAACTCCTGATCATGCGGCAATATCAGAGTCGGTTGAACTGACCCGGCATTTAAAGAAACCCTGGGCGTCAGGTCTGGTTAATGGTTTGTTAAGACGTTATCAAAGAGAGTCTGTTGATATAGAAAAAAGTCTGGAAAAATCACTTCAGTTTAAGTTTTCTCATCCAGGCTGGATTGTTAAAAGGGTCAAACAGGACTGGGCAGAAGATTATCAGCAGATTCTTGAGGAAAACAATCAACAGGCACCCATGATATTACGGGTTAATACACTGAAAAATTCACGTGAAGACTGGCTGGAAAAATTAAACAGAAACGGTATGTCGGCTACTATTCATCCTGTTGCCAGAGATGGGCTTGTACTGGAACGAGCTGCTGATGTTGGGCTTTTGCCTGGTTTTTTTGAGGGCGAAGTCACTGTGCAGGATGCTGCTGCACAGTTAGCTGTTGAGTTGCTAGAATTGCAACCGGGGCAAAAGGTATTGGATGCCTGTGCTGCGCCAGGTGGAAAAACAACTCATATATTACAACGGGAAAAGGTGAATTTGACCGCCGTTGAAATGGTGGCACGAAGAGCAGAGCGAATCAGCTCAACCCTGACACGCCTTCAAATGGATAATATTTCTCCTGAGTGTCAGGTGATCTGTGCAGATGTCAGTTGTGTTGAACAATGGTGGGACGGCGAGTTATTTGATCGAATTTTATTAGATGTTCCCTGCTCTGCCAGTGGTGTGATTCGTCGAAATCCTGATATAAAATTACATCGGAAAGTGACAGATTTAAAGTCATTGCTGACAACACAACAAAATATTCTTAAAACTGTCTGGCCATTGTTAAAGCCGGGGGGAATATTGGTTTACGCTACCTGCTCAGTTTTCAAAGCGGAAAATGAGCAACAAATGAATCTGTTTTTATCTGAAAATCAGGCTGAGCCAATACAAATGCCAGAAGATATTCACGCTTTATTGAGTTGCAGAGCAGAAACGGGTTATCAGATATTTCCAGGAGAATACCAGATGGATGGTTTTTATTTGTGTGGACTAAAGAAACCGATTTAAATCAGGTGAGGTTCTCTGGTAATCAATTTAATATTTTTTAGACCATTATCTCATTAAGGTGTATGGTTAACGTTGTACAGGATTAACCCAGCTCAAATGATAATAATCGTCTAAACCTTTTAGACATAAGTGCTGTAATGAATTTACTATTAATTATCAGAAACGATTATTGCCGAATAATATTTGAACAACCTGGTAAGGTGTAACTGAGTAATGAAAATAATTATATTGGGAGCTGGTCAGGTGGGTGGTACTCTGGCGATCAGTCTGGCGGGAGAAGATAATGATATTACGCTTGTTGATACCAATCCAAAAAAATTACGGGCATTACAGGACCACCTGGATTTAAGAACAATTGTGGGTTATGGATCGCATCCGGATATTCTCAGACAGGCTGGTGCTGAAGATGCAGATATGGTGATCGCAGTAACCAACAGCGACGAAACGAATATGATTGCCTGTCAGGTCGCCTACTCCATTTTTAATACACCGACAAAAATTGCCAGGGTTCGAAGCTCTGAATACCTTCTGTC
>JADGFG010000291.1 GCA_016743995.1 Kangiellaceae bacterium
GTGCATGGAGTAAGGTTCTGCAGAATGATCCTGCAAAAACTGAGTTGTATTTTCTGGGAATATCTGGTGACGGCACGCAAGCTGTGTTCAGGAGAGAAGTTCAATATATTGAAAAGCAATTTGCTCGTCAATTTTTGACGCGAGATAGAAGTGTTACTTTGATTAATTCAAGAGATACTGTCGATGTTACTCCGCTGGCAAGTAAAGTGAGTATTAAGAAAACACTCTCGCAGATGGCGAGTAAGATGGATACTGAGAATGATATTCTATTTCTTTACATGACAAGTCATGGAAGTAAAAATGGACGGTTTTCTTTAAAACAGCCGCGCCTGGGTTTGCCTGCTCTAAAAGCTGTCGAGTTAAGAGATATGCTTAAGGCCATACCTGTTAAATGGAAAGTTATAGTCATCTCTGCCTGTTACTCTGGCAGCTTTATTGATCCGTTAATGGATGAAAATACATTGATTATTACCGCTGCTGATGAGAAGCGAAAATCGTTTGGTTGTTCTGATTCAGGTTCTTTTACCTATTTTGGAGATGCCTATTTTAACCAGGCTTTAAACCAGACATCTGATTTTATAAAAGCTTTTGATATAGCCAGAGAACTAGTGGAAAAAAGAGAGACTAAAGAGGGCCGAAAACAGTCGTTACCGCAAATACATAGTCCAGGGCCGATTGCACGGCAGCTTGCAAAATGGCGCACTGAAGTTCGACCGAATTAAATCGCTTCTTCAGTGCCTGGCTTCTTATGAAATGTTAGATGGCCAGCTGGATAACAAAACTGGTGTCTGGCCAGACAAAGCCCACAAATCCAAACCATGGCAAATCTCGCACAAGCTGACTAGCCAATCTCTGTTGAATATTTTACTAAAAGTCGTCAAACTGAATAAAACAATCAGGATAAGTCGTCATGGCTATTATCACTATTATTGCCTGTCTTATGTTTCTCCCTGAATCATTTTCTGTAATCAACTTGTTATTCGTGTAAAATTCGCTGAAATTTTTTGAGTTGAATATCTGTATATTTATAAAAGGACATTAGATGTTAGTTAAAGTATTAAAATTATCAATGTTGTGTTGTCTGCTTTACGGTAGCCCTGTTTTTGCAAAGTATAATCTCTGGGAGATGCCAACGGTTGGCGAGTTTCAGAACGATGAATGGTCTTGTGGAGTGCACTCTGCTAATCGTTTGTTAAAGGCTGTTGAACAAAATGAAAGTTATGCGGAAATGCGAGAGGTTCTGGGAGGGGAGTACAAATTTGATATCAATATCAGTTATCGAATTAGAACAAAAGTGCTGGAAGAAGTCTGTGATAGTTGGAAGAAAGTGTTATTCGGCTCAGTTTGTCTGGCTAAAAAGACAGTCGAAAAAATTTTTGAAGAAACAAAGGACCTTACGCTGCCCATCAAAACTAACTCAGGTTTACCGGATAAAATTCTGGTTAAAAAATTACAAACCTATTATCGAAGTTCTTTCAGGGTTGCTGACCGACGGACTTTTTCCGATTTAACTCAATTGATTGATGTGGGTAAAATGCCAATGGCGTTAATTCATAACTGGAGCAAAACCAGGCAGTTTGAATCTAAAGCGGAATTAGCGGGGATAGGGATATTATTTGGTCCAGAAGCTTCGGTGATTGCAGGGCAAGGTATTGATATTCCTAATTTTCACTGGATTATTATTAATGGTTATGATGATGACCTGGTTTATTATTTTGATACTTATTATGACGAGCAGCAAGTCATGACAAAAGCTGATTTTATGAAACAGTGGGAGTGGAAAAATGGCCCGATTTCAGGTTCGATTGACTCTGCGCTGAATATTTATGAAGATATGCACCCAAACACATTGCTCTGGATAGACGAAGCGTTGCCAATCAGTAAAAACCTTCCTTTCAGGGGGGTTATGGTGGCAATTAATTCGCTTATTTTGCAATAGGAGCTTGTTAAAGTTGCTGCTGGTGAATTACGGAAGTGATTTCCATATGAAGATAATACTGGTGGCAATTTTACGGTGTTTACAAAACAGGTGTCACACGCATAGTCTGTTGTCATTTACAAATGAGATAGATGAACGTAAAATCCAGAGATTAATATTTACCCAGATTCTCTGAACCCTGTATTTTCAGGGTGTTTTGGTATATTGGGTATAGCCGCGCTATCTAAACTATTGTCATATCAGGTAGCCGCTGAATAATATACTGTCAAATAGCAAGGAAATAAGGAAATAATAAGATGAATAAAATATTATTGATACAACAAGGTTTAAAGGGGTTGATCATTGCAACCTGTTTTAGTGCTTTAGTCGGATGTGGAGGGGGCTCCTCTAAAGATAATAAGCCACCACCATCCTCAACAACTCCACCAGTTACCACTTTAAAAACCGCTCAACTTGTAGGGCTAGTGACGGCTCAGGAATCACTTGCCGGGGTGACGGTATCAGTAGGTGAAAAAACTGCTTTAACTGGCGCTTCCGGAGAATTCGTATTAACGGATGTTAAAGTACCGACTGATAATCGCTGGATTGTTGATATTAAAAAGCCGGGCTATATTTCCAGCCAGAAAATCATTCAGCTTGGCGAAGATAAAAAAAGCTATAGTATTGATATTACAATGACAGCGCCCGATGTCATTCAGCTGGTTGACTTAACACAGCCTCAGTTAATAACGCTCAATCAGGATCAGCTTTCTATTTCATTACCCGCTAATGCGGTCACAGGTGGCGGTAGCCAGTCTACGGTGAGTTTAACTTACGGTGACCCGAGTTCGTCCAGAGGTAAAGAGCTGTTTCCTGGTGATTATACGGCGACTAATAATATTAGTGAGTCGGCTTCAATGCTTTTAGAAAGTATTGGTTTTATGGACATTACGGTCACAGGAGACACTGGACAGGATTTAACGCAGTTAACTGAGCCAGCAGAAGTTAAATTACGATTGCCTGCAATCTATCAGACTGGTGGTGCTAAAGCGGGTGAGTTTGTTGCGGGAAATACCATTGCCTGGTGGTCTTACAATGAAAATAAAGGGATTTGGTTGAGAGAAGATGCACTTCCTGCAACAACAGAAATTGATGACGCGACTATCACCGATGTTAATGGTGTTTTATATGCAAACGCCAAAGTTACACACTTTAGCTGGTGGAATGTTGATCGGCCTGTGTCAGAGCATGCTTGTGTGACAGTTAAGGTGGTTGATAAAAATGGAACTGTTCTTCCTGGCGTCTCAGTAACGGCTGATGGAGTGAGTTATCAAAGTACAGTTTTTGCAATGACTGATGCGCAAGGTTTAGCTTCTCTAACGGTAAAAAGAACATTAAATACACTTTCTCCTGAAACATTCAATCTTTATGTTAAAGAAGGCGACGCGAAGTTTATCTATGATGTAACTTCTACTACTGAGGGAGATGTTAATACCAATGTATTGAACAGTCCGACAGAAATTGGCTCGACTGTTTTTGCGACAAATGGTAATTGTAAAGTTCTGGAAAATACAATCAATGTTTCTTATCCTGGTGTTATCAAAGGCGTTGTAAAAAAGGCTGATGGTAGCGTTGCTGCTGGTATTGTTATTTATAACAGTTCAGGTTTGAGTGCAACGACTACTAGCGCTGGAGAGTTTAGTTTTGAAGTGCCTCACGATGTCAGTGTATTTCTTATTATTCCAGGTGCGTTTACTCAGAGCTATACAACGACGGTAGCAAATCCGGTACTTGATACTGTGATTAATCTGAAAAATCAGGCCCCAACAATTTATGGTATTGAAGTGGCGCCCGTTACTGGTATAAAACCTGGGCAGGTTGTACAACTGACTGCTAATGCTGTTGATGCGGA
>JADGFG010000292.1 GCA_016743995.1 Kangiellaceae bacterium
AAGATGAAATGGGCTAGCACTAACAAGTAGCTGCATCAGATAAACTGATGAGCAAAGCATAACCGCATAGTTGACTATCAGATGTTGACTGTATCCCTTAGTGCCAGTACTTTGCGTTATGCGTCACACTGAGGAAATCAGAGAAAGAAAAAGCAGGGATATTTACATTCCTGTACTATTAGATTTTATGACTGTCCTCGACATTGCTACTGTTTGTTATAGTATTTTTTTCAATAAGTTATTACGTAGATAAGCCGTAGCGCACTAAAATTTACAGCTTATCAATCATCTCATCCCAAACAAACTCAAACCCCGCATCACAAACAAACGAACCTGCTTCGTAATGTAAGTCTGAGATTACAGCACTACCTATTTCTACTGGTAACGATTTTCCCGATTCTTCGTCGGCTAGACGTTGATCTAAGAGCACAGGGATAAATTCACAAAATGTACTCGCTTCTTGTTCTGTAAAAATTCCATTGTCTAAGATTGCAACAATATCGGTATAGCCCAATGTTGACGCGTAGTAGCGGAGAAAATCATTGATATGGTCATAGTGGTAAGGTTTAAATGTCATAGCACTTTTCCTCCTGATTCAATTTTTTGCATTCGGTCTGCTACCCAAAGTAATTTTTTCCGTAGTTGTGCAACATGCATTCTTTCGGTCACAGTCAAAAAGTAGTGGCCTTTTGCCTTAGAGCTTTTCGAACGGTCTTTTTCAAGCTTTAAACCAGGCGGAAAATCTGTGGCTGATAATGTCCAATAAACATCTGGTGTTTTCTTAACTCCCCGAGAAAACATTTTATACACACCACTTAGGTGTTTCCAAGTTCCCGAAAATGACAATCCTTTTTGCTCATGAGGCAAAACCCAGTACCCGTCGACGTCAAAAAGATAATCTCGGTACCGAACGCCATGTGTATTGGGGTTATGCGTATCATCCACAGAATATAGTGTTGGGTGCTCTCCTTTGCGAATTGGCCTTGCTCTAAAGTCATCGAAGTGTTTTATATAGTCACGAAGCTCGACCAAGCTTTTAAACTGCATAACTTCAGATTTCATCTTTTTCCCTTTCTTCACGACAATCGCGTGGTATTTTCAAAGCAAACTATTACTAAGCCTGCGCTAGTTGTTTTTATTAAATAATAAATTACTCATTTTTCTATAGCCATAATTGATAGTTAGACCTCAGATTATTTTTGCGATGTTAGTCTAATTAGCAATTTTTTTTATTATAACATAGCTAAAAAAGATATGAAATTGAACGTTCTAGAAAAGGTAGAATGTAACCACTCAAGCAAGATTAAGTGAGTTGAAAAGATAAGAGTAACCTGTCCTGACTGTTCACAAAAAAAAGCAGGGACAATCACATTCCTGTATACTTTTTGTAATGACGGAGTATGAAACAGACTGTCTGCCAGTGAGTTTCCAGAGAAAAATGGTTTCTCGTTCCCACGCTCCTACGTGGTAATGCATACGAAGCTAACGGTTGAGTAAGGTATGGGTTCCCACGCTGGAGCATGAGTACCAGAGAAGAGACAAAGGACGCATTTCTCGTTCCCACGCTCCTGCGTGGCAATGCATACAAGGCTAACGGTTGAATAAGGTATGGGTTCCCACGCTGGAGCATGGGTACCAGAGGAAAATGCTCCTGAAAGCACTTACCCAAAGAAATGAAAAAGCAGACTTATCATAAAAATAATGGAATAATCAGCAAGTCTCTGGCGTTTTCTTTGATTAATGAGCCAGTTTTGACTAATTATTTAACTAGTCATTCATTTTATGGGGAATCAATCAACGCCGATGACTTATATCGAATCGTTTTTTAAAAAAGAATCCACTGCCGGAATCTTACTGATTATTGTCACCATCATAGCGCTTACGCTAAGAAACACCCACCTGTTTGAATATTATGACTTTTTTCTCCATATCCCCGTTGAAATAAGGCTGGGCCCACTAAACATAGCCAAACCCCTTATTCTCTGGATTAATGATGGCCTGATGGCCGTATTCTTCTTTTTAATTGGCCTTGAAGTTAAAAGAGAACTGATGGAAGGCCACTTATCATCCCTGTCACAAATTGTATTACCTGGCTTTGCCGCGGTTGGTGGCATGCTGGTACCTGCGCTGATTTATGTCGCCTATAACCAGGGAGACGAATTTGCCATGCGAGGCTGGGCAATACCAACAGCCACCGACATAGCCTTTGCCCTTGGCGTGTTATCACTGCTGGGTAACCGAGTGCCCATTTCATTAAAAATATTTCTGATGGCACTGGCGATTATTGATGACCTTGGCGCAATTGTTGTCATCGCCATTTTTTACACGGTAGAGCTATCAACCACTTCAATTATCACGGCAGCAGCGGCACTAACCACCCTGATAATCATGAACCAGCTCAAAGTCGCATCCAGAGCAGCCTTTATCTTTGTAGGACTCATTCTATGGGTTAGCGTATTAAAGTCAGGCGTACACGCCACACTGGCCGGTGTTGCGCTTGCGTTTACTATTCCTATGAACTCAGTGAAAAAAGGCAAAGAGTTTTCTATGCTGAAAGAAACTGAAGATCAGCTACATACCTGGGTTGCCATTTTTATCCTGCCATTATTCGCCTTTGTTAATGCAGGCATTAATTTACAGGGGATCTCCGTAGAAAAATTATTCGGCGGTGTTCCCATGGGCATATTTATGGGTTTGTTTGTTGGAAAACAACTGGGGGTATTCTCTTTTTCACTGGTGGCAATAAAACTGGGCTGGGCAAAACTACCTGACAGCACTAACTGGTGGCAACTCTACGCCGTTTCTATTTTAACCGGGATAGGGTTTACCATGAGCATCTTTGTTAATACACTGGCATTTGGTGACACAAGGCTGTTTGATTCCGCCGACAAGCTCGCCATAATTATTGCGTCTTTTACTTCTGGTCTTGCGGGTTATATATTGCTACGAATATTCTCCCCTGCGCCAAAAGAAAATTCAGAAACTAATTCAGAAGAGTACTCAAAAGAGTATTCAAAAGAAAGTTTAGAAAAAAACTCAGAAGAAACTCAAATTGAAACTTCTGAACCAGCGATAAACCAGATAAAAAAAGAGAATCACTAATCAATGCTGTGGATTACCAAAACCTTCAATCAACTCGATTCTATAGAACTTTATCAGATACTGAAACTTCGAGTTGATGTCTTTGTTGTAGAACAAAACTGCCCCTATAATGAACTGGATAACCGAGACCTGGAAACAAACGCACTTCACCTGTTTGCCAGCTCGAACAATCAGGTCGTCTGTTATTTACGAATCTTTCCACCAGAGCTGACTCAATCAGACTCTCAACCTGCAGACTCTGAACATACAGAATCTCTACTTTCAGACTCTAAACATACAGGCGCTAAACTTAGCAGCTCTACCATAGGTCGAGTGGTCATCAATCAAGATTTCAGAGGACAGGGGTTAGCCCATGAATTATTACAACGAGCGATTGAACTGACTGAAAACCGCTGGCCTGGTCACCCATGCCAGCTTTCTGCGCAACAACATCTACAGAAATTCTACCGACAACACGGCTTTTCTTCTGTTGGAGAAGGTTACCTTGAAGACGGAATTCCCCATATCAAAATGGTGAGAATGCCTGTAGACAACACTTAAAAAAACGCTACTCGAAGCGCTTGAAAATAAGTGAAGTATTAATACCACCAAATGCAAAATTATTAGACATAACATAGTCACAATTGATTTCACGATCAGGCTCGGTAATGTAATCAAGATCCCCACATTCCGGGTCGATATGAGTCAGGTTAGTTGTTGGCGCAAACCACCCGCTTCGCATCATTT
>JADGFG010000069.1 GCA_016743995.1 Kangiellaceae bacterium
GATGGCTTCGAAGGTATCGATATGGTCTAAATTCATGATCGCTCTCATAGGTTAGGATCATGAACAGGAATGAATGATATTTCAGCATCATTTCATATTAGAAATACTGGTCACCTTCAGGCTCATTTCATATTGGACAAGTCTATATATTGACGGTAATAAAACCTCGATGCTACAATTGAATTTCTAAATTAAGGGGGTTTTTATGGAATATAAAAAAGGGATTTACAGCGTTTTCGTTTCAGAAAAAGATGGCTCTATTAAAGTAAAACGTAATGACTGGATTTCGAAATACTCAGCTGCAATATATAATGATTTCACTCGTTTAACGGAGTTTGGTCGAATTAACGGCGACTCAAGTCCTGTATTGTTGGAAAACCCAGATCAAATCTTTGAAGGTGAAGTTATTTATCATTTACCTACCTATTCTTCTCAAAAGCAACCAGGCAATAATCAGCCAACAAAAAATAAAAAATTAGTAGCAAAAAAAATCTTAACTGAAAAAGATAAACAATTAATTGTAGATACTCTAAGGAATGACTTTAAATTAAGAGGTAACAATATAAGAACGCTTCGTAAAGCAATAGATATTATTGGGCATACCGATAATGCTTTGGCTCTTATCGAACTTTCCGGGTTATTAGAAGGAGCAGTTGTCGGTACAACAGCTTCAACAATTAGTTTTATTTCTACATTTCTTTTTCCTGTCGCCGGTTTAGGGATGCTTAAAGATGCAAACGAGATCGGTTTTAGGTTTTATGGTCTTCGCGCTGTAGCATATACAATAACCGCTTGGGCATTTGATAGGCCTATCCCTGTCGGCTCCAATAGAATAATGTCTAATATGAGAGGGTTACCTGTTTCGAAAATTGCAAAATATAAAAGAGCTTGGTTTGAAGCTAGCCAGGCAACACTACACTACAGTCCTTAACAAAGGAAAGCCGAAAGCGAAATATTTCAACAGACACTTTAAAGTTGCTTTATAAAGCTCTAAGCGATAATAAAGCAAGAAACCTATGCTTTATATTAATGAAAGAAATGGAAAAAAAACTAGATTCAACTCAAGAAAAGATCTACTGGAAATCACTCATCAAAACTTTATACCCTGAGTAAAAATATGAAATATATTATTAGAATGTTTGTTGGTACTTTGTTCCTATTTGTTTCGTCCTGCGAGATTGCCGCTAAAAATGATTTTGAACTGTTTTGTGATTTTGTAACTGAAGTCGAAGGAAAAGAGGCATTTACAAAGGCTAATTTAGCTATAAATTATCAAAAGTTAATTGAGCATATTGAAAGCTCTAAAAATTATAGCAAAGAACTCATTTAGACATTTACTCTCACACAAATGGTTGATCCTGGTAGTAAATACAAGCTATTTAAAGAATCAGCAGAATCAGTGCTAAAAACTAATTGGTCATGTGGCGCTCTTAAACATTTTTATTTTACTACTATTCCATAAAGCAATGACTACTATCACAAAACAAAGGGGGCACAAAAAAAGAAATTGCTCTCATAAGCTATGGGAATGAAATTCGGCCTTTTTTTATTAAACAATATATTTTCAAAAAATGGCTTTATTGGGATTCACGCCTTTGAAGAATTTACGTTCCAGTTTCTCTAGGTAATGAGTCATTACAGTAGATGAGCCAACAACAGTTAGCTGAGAAAAGTCATCCTGTTTTTATCGGATCAACAAGTCCTTTAGCGTTCAAATTAAATTTCTGTAAGAACGTTGGCTTGTTGTTATCAATATAGCCACCCTTTTTAGGAAGTATGGATTTACGACTCCTTGTTTAGTCGTTACCATAAAGGGTAACCGATATGCTGCCGTAGCGTTGTTATCCAGGCGTCAAAAACCTCTGCATGTATTGCAAAATGATTATGGTTTTCTCCGTGATAAGTGAAAGTTATAGCGCCATTAATTATACCCTGATTCGTCCGGTGATAATGGGCAGAAATAGCTCCTTTATGAAGATGTAGTATTCTTTCAATTAAATCAGAACCTGAACGCCTTCTTTCTTCTAGCCCGTAATGACCTCCGTAAAAACCAGCATCAATAACCATTTGATAAAAATCATAAGGTTGCAGATAAACTCTACCGAGAACAATATCTGTAACCGGAATTGTTGGTGCTACATGAGTGCCAAAATTGTCTCTTGAAAGTCCCATATTATTTTTCCTGTGTTATTGAATGTTATTTGACCCATGCTGTGCATTGATGTTTTTGTAGTTGATAACCTACATCGTTTTTCGTAAGAAATCTAGCTTTTCTATCGTTTAAAAAATGTTTGTATGACGCTATTAATGTTCAGAGTTTGGAGTTGTTTTTTATAATGCATAATCTCAATAAAAAATATTTTGGATAATATTTTAAATATAAGTTGTTATAGATTTGTCTGTTTGTGATACTCGGTGTGATTGAAAAAAATCGTTGCAATCTACATCAAGGAGATTTATATGGAGCGTCAAATTAAACGTCCGTCAATAGTTGTATCAATTGGTTCCCATGGGCATGCGGTATCTGGCGCGCCAGGTTCAACACCTGGGCCAAAGGAAAAAGATTTTGATTTATATCTGAAATCAAAAAAACTAAAAAAAGATGACTTTTCTGTAGTTACTTATCTAAAGCTAAATGAATTTTACGAAGAGATTAAAGGCGAATATTCCCTGCTGTCTAAGGAGTCTGCAAGTGTTCAAAAAACAAAAAGAATGGTTGAAGCAGATGACAAGTGGTCAGAGATACTTTACTGCGTAAACGCAACAAGCGCTTTAGACAATAATTTTCAACAGTATCTTAATGAAACAGAGTATGAATATCGACGATTTAATAACAATATTGGTTTCAGCAGCAATAGCAATATGCAGCTTCAAAATATAATCAATAACATATGGGTAAAACATCGGTTTTGCCTGACTAATATAAGTTTTGGTGATTTTCGAAGTGCCGCGACAAAACATATCCGAGATAAAATAAAGAAAAAAAAATACATTGAAGAACTTAGAACGATGACAAACGCTCAAAAAGCAGATGTCGTTATCAAGGAAATGAATACCAAGTACAACCTGTGGGATGGTTCAAAGGCATTTCGAGGCGCATACTGGAGTGGTGGAGCAATATCGAGCAGCGTCATCAAAGAAATAGCGAGAAAAACCTGTAATACGAACTGGAACCAAAAAGATAGCCGTACCAGCGGCTTATCCTTTCATAATAATCGATTAAAGAATAATATTTCTTTTATTTTTCACACGTGCCCGAGCGTTACTGGACATCATGCTTAATAAGGCATTCTTGAATGCTTTATTATAAATATAGCTTTTCGAAGCATTACTGGCGCAATAATATAGTTGAGTTGGCGAATTCGGGTTGCAATGGGCTTCATTCAACAATGATGCTTTACTTCAATCTTTTTGATTTTCTCCGTAGGTTAGATGTTTATCTCGGGCTGGTATATTTATGGTTAAAAAATCAAACTTCGTTTAAAAATCATGGGAGCTCGATTATATTTGTTGTAGTATTGGATTTTCAGTCGGCGGGTTAAAAGTGACTTGTCACCTGCCGGACTTTCACTCTGGACGAAGAAGTTGAAGCTGATGTAGATGAGTTAAAACAATGAAAGTATTTCTAAAAGAACCATTACTCCATTTTTTACTGATTGGTGTCGTTTTATTTGTTATCTATGAAGTATTAAACCCATCTTCTAACACTGATGAAAAAGAAGTCATTATAAACTCCGCTCAAATAGCAAGCCTTTCTGCCAAATTTGAAAGAACATGGAAGCGACCACCTGAAATTTATGAGTTAACTACGTTAATCAATGAACACGTGTTAGACGAAGTCTATTTTCGACAAGCGATTGCGCTGGGAATAGAAAAAAATGATCCGTTAATTAGAAGACGGCTTCGCCAAAAAATGGAGTTTTACACGAGTGCAGGTGATGTAAATGCAGTGCCACCAGATAATGAACTACATGCTTTTTATCAAAATAATATTCAAGCGTATAAAACAGAGAATCGTTACACTCTGAAACAGATTTTTATTAATACTGATATCCCTGTTAATAAGCTCAATAAGCGTTTGTCTCAGATAAAAAAATCACTTAATACCGCTGGTACTGTCAAAGGAGATGCCAGCTTTATTCCAGAAGTCTTTAATTCAGCTGATAGAAATGAAATAACCCGTTTTCTTGGAGAACGATTTTATAAACAGTTAGCTGAGTTACCGGTCAAACAGTGGACTGGGCCGGTTAAATCGGGTTTGGGGTTGCATTATGTTTATATTGTATCGCAAATACCAGGGTCGTTGCCCCCTTTGAAAAACGTAAAAAGTCGAGTTATTAAAGACTGGCGATACCAGAAGAATCTTAATCTGCGTGAAATGATTAATAAACGTTTGCTGGCAGACTATGTCGTTAATATTGAATGGCCTGTAGAAGGCTTATAAATCACAGAAACAGTACAAAAACAAGTTGAGAAATAAGAAACTACAGGTAAATCTTTATGAAAAAGAAACCATATACTGCACTCCCATTCCCGGCACTCTTGTTAGTGCTACTTGTTTCCTGTGACACTACCGAAAATAATAAAGGTACCACTTTTTCCGAAAGCTCAGCCGTTAAAACAGAAAGGAATGTAACCCAATCGGTATCGGTAAAAGCTAACCCGATGCTTAATGCCTATTTTGGTGAAACACATGTACACACCGCTTATTCGCTGGACGCTTACCTGGGGGGGACTCGATTGACGCCGGCAGATGCTTATCGCTATGCGCAAGGAGAGGCCGTGGTCGTCAATGGCGTTAAACATCAACGAAAACGACCTTTAGATTTTGTTGCCGTTACCGATCATGCAGAATATATGGGAGAAATGTACTCTGCACTCTATAAGTCTGCTCCGGGTCACAACCATAAACTGCTTAAAGAATTAAGAGAACTAAAAGCGATAGAAGAGCGACAGAAATGGTTTTTAAAGTATGTCGTTTCATCCAACCGCAGTAGTGTACCAAAGCATCCACCTTTTTTTGCGGGACAGGAGACGGTTGCCTCCGCCTGGCAGTTAAATATAAAAGCAGCTAATGATTACAACCAGCCGGGTCAGTTTACTGCACTGATTGCTTATGAATGGAGCGCTGCGCCGGAGGGTGGGAACCTTCATCGCAATATTATTTTTCGTGGCGATAGTGGCCCAGAATACCCCGTGAGTTACATTGATATAAGACGTGAAGAAGCACTCTGGGACTGGATGAAAAAACAAGAAGAAATGGGGTTGCCATCACTCGCAATCCCTCATAATTCGAATGCTTCAAAAAGTATGATGTTTCCAGCGGTTGACTCGGAAGGAAAGCCGATTGACGCAGCTTATGCTAAAAAGAGACAATATTACGAACCACTGATTGAAATGATGCAAACCAAAGGAAACTCTGAGGTTCATCGAAAATTTTGGGCTGCGGATGAATTTGCTGATTTTGAAAATGCCGATTCAATTGAGAATAGCAGTAATCGAAAATTTACCAAAAATAATTTTGTGCGTGAAGGGCTAAAACTTGGTGTCGGATTTGCGCAGTCTCTAGGGAGCAACCCATTTAAATCCGGCTTTATTGGGGGCACCGACAATCACAATGGATTGGCTGGTGATGTTTCAGAGAATAATTTTCAAGGCGCTCATGGACTGGAAGACGGTTCTGTTGAGCGTCGACGTGAAGCTTCTGTATCTGGCTGGATTAACAGCAGGGATCAAAGCATTGGTTCATTAGCGGGAGTCTGGGCAACACAAAATACCCGGAATTCAATCTGGGATGCTATGAAAAGACGTGAAACCTTTGCAACCAGTGGCCCTCGAATTCAAGTAAGATTTTTTGGTGGTGAAAATTTGCCCACTAACATCAATAACCCAGAAACACTGGTTAAGGCAGGTTATGCTCAGGGGGTACCTATGGGAGGAGATTTAAGTCAAACCGTTTCAAAACCAGTTTTTAATGTTTATGCATCTAAAGATCCAGACGGTGCTAACCTGGATCGTATCCAGATTATTAAAGGTTGGGTTGATGCACGGGGTGAGCGACATGAAAAAATAATGGATGTTACCTGGTCTGATAATCGCAAAAAAGACGATAATGGAAAGCTACCACCAGTTGGTAACACAGTCGATTTAAAAGCAGCGACCTACACCAACGATATAGGAGCCGCTACTTTGACAGGAAGCTGGACTGATACATCATTTAAAACCAATGAACACAGTTTCTATTATGCAAGAGTATTAGAAATCCCAACCCCTCGCTGGACAACTTATGACGCCGTTCGCAATCAATTACCGTTGTTAGAAGATGTGCCAGCCATCATTCAGGAGCGCGCCTGGAGTTCTCCAATCTGGTATCAGCCTGCGCCGTGAAGTCTGCCTGTTTTTATCATTTATTATAAAACGTCTCCTTGTTTTATCACTAAGTATAATAATGGCATTTGTCTACTCATTCGGTAAAGCGAGATTCTAGCATCAGATTAACGATGACAATTTATCTTTTGCGTTCACCATAATAATCGGGTAAAGTACCCACCGTTTTCAGGTGCATACTCTGTTAAACGGGAATTTGGTGCGCTCTGTGCAAATCCAAAACTGCCCCCGCAACGGTGATTGACGATAAGCTAAATCAAGTTAACCTGGCCACTATGAATACATACATGGGAAGGCGATTTAGTGAAACATTTTATTATAATGTTTAGTCATAAGTCCGTATACCGGCCTGAAAATATAGCTTTGGTTAGCGTGGGGCGATACCAGGTAAACAATAATGACTTGTTTTTTACTCCTTAAAATCCCTCCATTTGCTGACCACGTTTTTTACTAAGTGCGGGCGGCACTTATGCGTGCTGGTTTACCATAAATTGCCTGTACTCCTATTTTGTCTAATACATTTAATACAAAAGTAAGGAGAACTATGAAGTTCAATTGTTATACGCCGTTGGCATTAGCGTTCGGTGTTACTATTATGCCCGCTTTAGCGGATCAAGTCGGTCAACAGAATACTATTACCATTACTGAGCAAGCCTCGTCGTCAGGGCTTAACCTTGAAGATAATGAGAGTGCGTCTTCAAGACTAGGGTTAAGTTTAATGGATAGCCCGGCCAGTATAGAGTTAATCACACAACAAGAGATTGCTCTGAAAGCCGATTATAGTGCTATTCATGCGGTTACTCGCTCAACGGGCTTTTCATCAAATGCAAATCAGGGGAATGGTGGTACATCAATGTCAGTTAGAGGTTTTTCTGGCCATAGCTCAGTCGTACAAGCCTACGATGGCACACAGATGTACGTTGGGGCCGGAACCAGAACCTTCCCTGCAGACACATGGACATTAGAAAAGATTGAAGTGTTGAGAGGACCAGGCTCTGTGGCCAATGGTGTGGGGGCAATTGGTGCGACCATCAATTATGTTCCAAAAGCCGCAAGATTTGGTGACATTAAAAACGAAGTGGATGTCAGTGTTGGCAGCTTTAACCTGAAGCGAATAGGCTTGGGATCGGGCGGTACATTAACCGATAAAAATGCGTACCGAATAAATATACTCCACCATGAAAGCAATGGCTATTTTGATAATGGTGACGAAAATAAGCGCGTTATTGCTGGCTCTCTTTTGTACCAGCCAAACAGCGACTTAAACATAATATTGAGTTTTGATTATTCAGAGGTAGAGCCTTCGAAGTACTGGGGGACACCTTTAGTTAACGGGAAAATTAAGTCATCAACCCGTGAAAACAACTATAACATTAAAGATAGTGTAATCGAATATAAAGATTGGTGGCCCAGAGTGGGCGTTGAGTGGCAGCTTAGTGAAAATATCGTATTAAGAAGTGATACCTATTATCTGAGTGCTGATCGACGTTGGCGAAATGTTGAAGAGTATGTCTATAATCCAAACAGTGATTTGGTTGATCGCGCATTCTATTTAGAAATACTGCATGAGGTCTCTCAAATTGGTAATCGTACGGATTTTTTATTTGAAATTGACACAGGTTCTCTGGCTCATAAAATCAGTGTTGGCGCGGAGGTTAACCAGATAGACTTTACGCATCTTAATAACCGTCCTTATGGCGGTTCGTCTAGCGTTTCGCTAGACGAACCAACACCGGGAAGCTGGCATGATGAAGCACAAAACGAAACAACAAAAGATTTTTCATCGGATACGATACAGTACGCAATATTCTTTGAGGACAACATCAGTATTAGCGAGCAATGGAATGTCGTGTTAGGTTTGCGTAGAGATGAGTACGATTATGAGCGTAGTGATTTTGCTCGAAGCAACGGTGAGGAGGCTGGTAATATTGAAAATGTTTTTTCTGGTACTAGCTGGCGTGTGGGATTGGTTTTTCAACCCTGGGACTCAGTGAGTTTCTATGCGCAATTTAATGAAGCATTAGACCCGGTTGGTTCAGTGCTTACTTCAACAAACCCAGATTTAAAGCTGGCTGAAGGCGCTCAGTTTGAAGTGGGTGTAAAGCACTCTTTCTGGGAAGATCACCTGCAATATACCGTTTCGATTTATGATATTGAAAAGAAAAATCTTGTTAGTGAAAATTTAGGTGGTGTAAGTCTTCAAATTGGTGGACAGTCTTCTCAAGGTGTAGAACTCGATCTTTACCTGAAAGCGTTAGAAGTCATTTCAATCGATTTTAATATTGCATTTGTTGATGCAAAATATGACGAATTTATCAGTGATGGTACTGATTTTAGTGGTAATACACCTCGCAATATTTCCGATATGACCGCAAATTTATGGGTTAACTGGCAGCTTTTACCTAAACTAATCATGAGTGCAGGAAGCCGATTCGTCGATGAGCGCTTTTCAGATCATGCGAACACAAACGCCACTAAATTACCTGGCTATCTGGTTTATGATGCGAATCTACAATGGGAAGTCAATCCTGACCTAATGCTATCTTTGAGAGGCAAAAATCTGACCGATGAAGAGAGTTTTGTATTATCTTCTTATGGTGCGACTCAATGGGTTTTAGCTGAGGGTCGTAGTATTGAGTTAGGACTTAATTATCGGTTTTAATCTGTATGACGGCACTGAATAAAGTCGTTTAAGTTCTATTATAAATAGAAAGCTGAGCCATGCTATCGTGACTGGCTTCAGCTTTTTTTGCGTGTTGAGAAAACAGGCGTGCCAACATCCATCTACCTGATTACTTGATTACCTGATTACCTGGTGGCAATCATACTAAAACTTTGTGCAGCGTATTTCGATTCATTTATTATGATCTGTTCGTTGTAATTAAACTCATCCTGCAATAAATATCTAAATTCAAAACACAATTATTTTTATTTGTCTATTCTTAAGTGAAAATGAAGTGGTGCAAGGAAGAAGTATATATCCGATATGTGGGGTATCGGATAAAACTTAATATATTAGATATGTCTTCGTAATATATTAAAGAGAGATATTTATGCGACGACAGCTTCGATTCAATTTACTATTTTTTATATCATTAGCCATAGTGATCACGTTGATCATTATTTCGTTTATCTTATTTGAGCATAAACTGACACTATGGATTGATTTATATACAGTAAAGTTTTCTTCTTCTAATATGATGTGGATGTTAGCGATTTTTCTAATTGCTGCACTCGCTCTTGATATCGTACTTCCCATTCCTTCCAGTGTTATTGCTGTGGTTTCTGCAACCGCTTTTGGATTCTGGATTGGTGCCGGCATTATCTGGCTAGGCCTCATGCTTAGCTGCTGTGCTGGTTATTTGATTGGTACGGCGTCTGCTGATTTTTTGTTTCGGCGTTTTACAAATAAGAGCGATATTATCAAAGCTCAGTCCCTGGCTTATAAAATTGGTCCTGGTACCTTAGTGGCTTTACGTGGCATACCAGTACTGGCTGAAACCTCTGTTATTGCGGCAGGAATGGTGCGTTACCACTTCCCATTGTTTTTATTGATTTGTGGTTTATCTAATGCGGGCCTGGCAATGGCTTATGGCTATATTGGTGCCCGGGCGGGAGTGACAAATTCCTTTTTACTGGTTGTGGTGGGATGTGTTGCTGTACCTGGAGGTGCCTGGTTGCTTAACTGGTCAGCGCATCAACTTAAACATTGGTTAAGCGCTCCAAAAGTGAACAATGTAGCGGTTAATAATATTAATGCATCGTTTAAGCTATCTCATGATTACCCTGTTTTATTTGAAAACAAGGTTTTTGATTGTGAAAACCCTGTATTACGGGATGTGCTTAACAGGACCGCTGGCGTAGAAAGGAAAGACATACAGAAGGTTTTTGTTTGCCTGGATTCAGGGCTAAATAAGGCTAATCCTCGTCTGCATAAGCAGATTTGCGATTACTTTTTATATCATCAGCGCAAGTTGAATTTGGTTTCCATGCCACTGATCATTCCCGGTGGAGAGCATGCTAAAAAGCAGATGCAGATTGAAACCTTATATCAACATATGATGGATAGTCAGTTAGACAGGCATAGCTGCGTATTAATTATAGGCGGCGGTGCAGTGCTGGATGCTGTTGGCTTTGCCTGTACAACATTTCATCGTGGCGTCAAGTTTGTGCGGATGCCAAGCACTGTACTCGCACAAAATGATGCCGGTGTTGGAGTTAAAAACGGTATTAACTATTTAAAAATTAAAAATCTTATAGGCACCTTTTCTACACCTGTTGCAGTAATCAATGATGCTTCATTACTGAAGTCTTTATCTATTCGAGACAAACGAGCAGGGTTGGCCGAGGCCGTCAAAGTTGCAGCAATTCGTGATTCTACTTTCTTTGCCTGGATGGAAGAACAAGTTGTCTCGTTGGCTTGTTTTGAAGAAGAAGCAAGCCAATATGCCATCGCTCGTTGCGCACAATTACATTTGCAGCAAATAACCCAGGCCGGTGATCCGTTTGAATCTGGCAGTGCAAGGCCGCTAGATTATGGTCATTGGTGTGCTCACAAATTAGAGGCGCTGGCGGAATACCAAATCAGACACGGCGAAGCTGTTGCCATTGGAATGGTGTTAGATGCGCGTTATGCAGTAAATATTGGCATGCTGGACGGCGCAGAAGCCAATCGATTAGTCGTATTACTTGAAGGGCTTGGCTTTACGCTATGGCATGAAAAGCTTGCCTTGTTAAGTGAGTTGGGACAACCTCTTGTTTTTTCTGGTTTAGAGGAATTTCGACAACATTTGGGGGGGGAATTATCTGTGACTTTGCTGCGTAATGTTGGTACAGGCGAAGAAGTTCATGAAATGGATGAACAAAGATTACTGGAAGCCCTGAACTGGTTACGACACAGAGCGGAAACAAACAATGAAATGGGTTCGCTGATACCCACAGAATTGACAAACGTTTCCTCGAAAAAAATGGTAAAGGGAGCATTCTAAATTGACTGTAAAAACCCTGCTTAACCTGGGAAGAATTTCTAATTTACCAACGGTTTGGACAAATATTTTAGCTGCGGTGGTGTTAGCACAATTCAGCCTGTTGGCTGCACTGGGTGAAACGGCTGCTGAGAATGTGAGTTTATTGCCCGTCAACTGGGCAGGTACTGATAGTTCGCCGGTTATGTGGTTTGGAACGTTTTTGTCGTTGTCTATGATGTATGTTGGGGGGATGTTTCTAAATGATGCATTTGATGCTAAGTGGGACAAAAAAAATAACCCAACCAGACCGATCGCCGCAGGAGAGATTTCAGAGAAAACAGTGTGGCTTTCCGGTTCAGCACTTATTGTTTTTGCAGTGCTAATGATTGGTTTTCAGCATCAATATTATTTTACATTGTCTCTTTCATCAGAGGTTTCTGTAATCAGGCCTGGTACGCTTGAAAGCTATTATGGATGGATTGCTGCTGTATTATTGGCTTTTACGATTACTGCTTACAATGCCTTGCATAAACAATTTTCTCATAGCGCTTTTATTATGGGGGGATGTCGAGCAGGTGTTTATGTCATAGGGGCACTCCTGCTTGTTCAGTTAACTTCGCATGTTGTTCTGGCTGCGTTATCTTTATTGCTGTACATCGCTGGATTGACTTATCTGGCCCGTCAGGAACACCTTAACAGGGTGTCTGGCATGTGGCCTCTGGCTTTGCTTTTTTCTCCGGTATTTGTTGCTGTGTGGTTTGGCCACTCGTCACTTTATTTCTGGTTATACCTGCTGGGCTTCGGCATCTGGGTATCTAGTCGACTATACCTTATCTTTGGAGATGAACAGCCCAATGTTAAGCGGTGTATTCAGGGATTGCTTGCTGCAGTTCCTCTGGTCGACGGTTTAATGCTGGCCAGTGTCAACGCCTATATCCCGGGACTTATTTGTTTTTTTGTTTTTCTGGCTCTTCCAAAACTTCAGGAGTGGGTAGGTGCCACCTGATTCATCTGCAAGGAGAGTGTGACTCCTTTGCATTTTAAAAGAATTCTAAATTTTAATTTTGGCTCTTAAATAAATAGTGATGACTATGAACATTGAAACGAAAGATAATCATCTTTTTCTCTTGTTAGATAAGCAGCTAACAGAAGCTGGGAGAGAATGGTTAAGTGATGCGGTTAAGCAAATAGTTTTCAAAAAAGGTCAAGATGAAAGTCAGTTTGCGTGTTTTATTCGCTTAAGCGCCATGGCCAGGCGAAAATCAGGTTCTGAATTATTGGATAAAGTTGTCAATCTGATGACATGGCGAGTCGATGAAGCTGTCCGCCTGATGCTGTTAGCGACTCTACTTGAGCATTCATTGGTCAGGAACAGAGTTGATAATGTCAAAAAGGCTTTCAGGTACGGTGATGAAAATGAACAAGTCGCAATTATAAAAGGCCTTGATTTAATTGATGAGCATGGCGAACTGGTTGACCTGGCCATTTTAAATGGCCGAACAAATAGCGTAACGCTTTTTTCAGCCATAGCATTGAACAATTGCTACCCGTCTAAACATTATGATTCTCGGGCATTTTACCAGTTGGTGCTTAAAGCATTATTCATGAATCTGGATATTTCGCAAATGCCAGGGCTTGAGCAGCGCTTATCGCCTGAACTCACTCATCTGGCTATGGACCTGGTAAAAGAACGGGTTGCTGCTAGTCGCCAACCGCCAATATCAATTGTCTGCGCAATTGATATTTCTCATCTGGGGACTGATGATTTAACGAAATACAAACTTTTCGTCAACGATTCTAAAGCTACAAATTGCAATTTCGCACGTACACCAGATTAAATAACAATAAGCACATAGGAATTGATTATGCATTTTTTTGACCCACATATTCATATGGTTTCCCGTACTACGGATGACTATGAGCGAATGTTTGCTTCTGGAATCGTTGGTGTGATTGAACCGGCTTTTTGGCAAGGGCAGGCAAGAACATCGGTCGGGAGTTTTATCGATTATTTTGATATGTTAATTGGCTGGGAGCGTTTTCGGGCTAGTCAGTTTGGTATTCGGCACTACTGTACTATGGGGTTAAACCCAAAAGAGGCAAATGATTTGTCAATTGCTGAAGAGGTTATTAAAGTATTACCTCGTTATTTAGCCAAAGATGGTGTCGTTGCTGTTGGTGAGATTGGTTATGACGATATTACGGCAGAAGAGGAACGTTTTATGGCAACCCAGATGGAACTGGCCATGGACTTTGAGCTTCCCGTTTTAGTTCATACACCACACCGGGACAAAATTGGGGGGACTAAACGCACACTGAGTTTAATCAAAGAAGTGGGTATTCCCGAGCACCTGGTTATCATTGATCACCTGAATGAGCAAACTTTACCATTGGTGATGGAAACCGATTGCTGGCGGGGGCATTCCATTTACCCGAATACCAAAATGTCAGAGCAACGCATGGTTTCACTGTTGCAACAGTATGGCCTGGAAAAAATGGTAGTGAATAGTGCGGCAGACTGGGGGTGCAGTGATCCGCTGAAAGTGCCAAAAACGGGAGCGGCAATGAAAGCGGCTGGTTTTAACCAAAGTGATATTGAAAAGGTTCTTTTTGATAACCCTATTGAATTTTTTGCGCAGAGCGGTCGAATGACAAAGGCAGAGGTAAGGGCAGGTATTCCCATCGATCAAACTCAGTTATTTCAGGAAAACTCTGCTTTAAGAGGGCAGGAGCCCGTTGTGTCAGAAGTGGAAGAAAGTAGAGAGCAAGAATCAGCCAATGAGGCGGCGCTCTAAAGTGACTTTCCATATTGAGGATATCAGTTATTGTAGTAACGTGCATGCTGGCGAAGGTATTGAAGATGTCTTGAAAAACCTGACACGTTTTATTCAGCCTGTCTGTCAAAGCCGTGGTTTATCTTCTATGGCTACAGGACTCTGGTTAAGTGCCGCTGCAGCAAAAGAGTTAACTGATAAGGTGATATTGAATCAGTTTAAACGGGTTCTGTATGAGCAAAATTTATTACTGACTTCTATTAATGGTTTTCCTTACGGTGGCTTTCACAAGGAGGAGATCAAGGAAGGTGTCTATTTGCCTGACTGGTCTTCCTCTGATCGCTTAAAATATACAAAAAATCTTGCTGATGTTCTGGCTGCCTGCTTGCCAGAGCATTGTAATACGGGAACAATATCCACAGTACCACTGGGTTATAAAAAGTATTGGTCTCAACAAAAGCACTCTGCCGCCATAACCCATCTCTCTGAAATATCCGAATATCTCCACCAGCTTAAACAGAATACAGGTAAATCTATTCTGCTTTGTCTGGAAATGGAACCAGATTGTGTATTGGAAAGCACAGCAGAGTTAATCGAATTCTTCACCAATGAACTGTATACGAAGCGGGAGCATTATTCGCACCTGGGAACGTGTTTCGATGTGTGTCACCAGGCTGTGATGTTTGAGGACGTAGCAGAGTCACTAAGCCGTATCATTAGTGCTGGTATTCCCATTGGGAAAATTCAATTGTCCAGTGCATTAAGGGCAGCGTTTAGTTCTATCGATACGACTAAAACAGACGATGACCTGTTGACTGTGTTAACTCAGTTTTGTGAACCGGAATACCTTCATCAGGTTAAAAGTAAAAATACTGACGGGCGTATTGTTAGTTGCCCAGATTTGCCAGCAGCTATAAAGGCTGACTTATCCGAGACTCACTTTTCTGAAGATCACTTATCTGAAGAACACTTATCTACGCCAACTTTTAAAAATGATTGGCGAATACATTTTCATGTGCCCGTTAATGCAGACTATCTGTTACACCCTCAGTTAAAAACAACCCGCGATGATCTGTTGCGCGTGTTTGATTTTCTTCAGCAAAACCGGAATATCAGGCCTCATCTTGAGGTAGAGACCTATTGCTGGCAGGTATTACCAATGTCGTTACGGCCGCAAAACGATGTCGACTTAATCAAGGGAATAACCAGTGAATTACTCTGGGTAGAAGCTGAGCTAAATAAACGAGAACTACTGTGTATGGAAAAAGAGACGATACATGAAAAAAAAACCGCCGTTAGTTGTTATTAATCTGGTTGGCTTAACTCCGTCTATGTTGGGGGAGCATACGCCAAACCTCAACGCGTTAGCCAATGATGGAATTTGTGCGCCTATGGCTGGCGTGTTTCCTGCCGTTACGACTACAGTTCAGGCCAGTATGTTAACGGGAACCAGTCCATCAGAACACGGTATTGTTGGCAACGGCTGGTATTTTCGCGATGAAGCAGAAGTGCGATTCTGGTTACAGTCAAACCACTTGATGCAGGGAGAAAAGGTTTGGCACAAGCTTAAAAAAGAAATGCCGGACTTTCGGTGCTCCAAATTATTCTGGTGGTACAACATGTATGCCGACGTTAATCATTCCATTACACCACGGCCTCATTACCCAGCGGATGGGAGAAAAATAATGGGCTTATATTCTGAGCCTGCCAAATTACAGGAAACCATAGAAAGTCGCATTGGTCGCTTTCCTTTCTTTAATTTCTGGGGGCCAAAAGCAGATATTCAATCCAGCCGGTGGATTGTTGATTGCGCTATAGAAGAATTTAAAATAAATAAACCAGATTTGCAGCTCGTGTATTTGCCCCATCTGGATTACAACCTGCAACGGCTCGGCCCAGATGACCCAGAGGTTTATAAGGATATTGGTAAAATAGATACTGAAGCGGGTCGCCTGATAGCGTTTGCCCGTGAACAGGGAGCGGATGTGATGGTGGTATCTGAATATGGTATTACACCAGTCACCCAGTCTGTTGCGCTGAATCAGGTTTTACGTAACGCAGGTTATTTACGTGTTCGAGAATCGGTTAGCTGGGAGTTATTAGATCCGGGGGCAAGCAGGGCTTTCGCCGTGGCAGACCATCAGGTAGCTCATGTTTACATTAAAAATTCTGAAGATATCAGGAAAGTAAAATCGCTAATAGAAAAAATAGCCGGGGTAGAACGGGTGTTAGATGCTGAAAGTAAATCTGATTATCAGATTAACCACTCCCGTAGTGGGGAGCTTGTTGTCATTGCGCAGCCTGGTTGTTGGTTTAATTATTATTATTGGTTAGACGAAGATAAAGCGCCAGATTTTGCCCGAACAGTGGACATACATCGTAAGCCTGGTTATGACCCTGTTGAATTATTTGTTGATCCGGCTATTAAGTTTCCAGCCATAAAAGTTGCGAAAAAACTTGCCAGTAAGAAACTGGGTATGCGTATGCTCATGGATATGATTCCACTGGATCCCACTCTGGTTAAGGGGAGTCATGGCCGTATAGAAAATTCTGCTGATGAGGGGCCCGTGTTTATAACATCCAATAAAAAACTGGCACAAAAAGAATACCGCACACAAGATATTTCGGGCTTAATTCAGCAGCATTTTAATAGGGACTAATGCCCATAGACGTTACAACAAATACACTGAAATGGAGCAAGTAAATGTTAAGAGAACGATTAATACCAAATCGTTGAATACGCAGTCTCTGTTTATTGATACCGGTAACAAGTTTTGCATAAGACAAAGATGATTGTTGTGGTGGTTTTTTAAATTTATGCGGGACAGTGGAAGCCTGTCGATTAGTTTTTGAAAAATAGCGATGTATTAACCTGAGTCAATTATTTTGTTAATCTTCTCGCCATCAACGGTAAAGACAGAGGGCGAGCTTTTAGTTGTTAAAAGATGTTCTAAACCAATAGGGGACAAATCAATGAAAAAAACAGGACGAACCAGTTTCATATCAGGAATAATCAGTTTCTTGTTGATTGGATATGCACTCGCGTCAGGCCAGCCTGAAATGCTAAAAACCAGCGGGCACTCGAAGAAAGGTGCGAGTCAGTGGGTTTACCCAACCAATGGGGTTCATAGTAATTTTGGGTGTAATAAGTCGAATAATAATTGTATTGCTACGCGTAGTACTTCAGATCCTTCTGACCCGCAATTCCCCAGTCAATGGATTAGTAACTGGACCATGTTTCGGGTGATGAGTGATTATAAGAAAAACCCGCCGCCTTACACTAATCCGCCAGCAACTTTAAAACCTTCAGCTTATACGGTTTCTTATGGAACGACTTATTACGATGCGAACTATGTGCCAGCTGATAAAGATGGTACAGGCGCAATGATGGAGCATTACGATAAATACTGTCTGCCCATATTCCCCAGAAAAAATAACAACTATACCTGCAGTTTTATTTCCCTGGGTAACAAAGCTTATTTTTTAACTTATGACGACAAACCCAGTGATATGCCTCCCTGCTGTCAATTTTCGCCGATGAATCACCCACCCAGAACAGACTTCATAAAACACCTCGACTATTCGGCAAAGCGCAGTAAAAACCTTAACGGTTCTATTCAAGCCTATGAATGGAAAGCGATGTTAGCGCAAGGCGGTCCACTGTTTGGATACTCTTTTGATAAGGAAGCCTCACCAGATATTTACACTTCTGCGTGGTACCGGCATCCACAGTCTTTTTTCTTTTCCGGTGACGATACGAAAGCAAACGCGCCAATTGTCAGTCAAAACTACACCAGCTTTAGAGCAGAAAAACCAGTGCCTAAAGATACATGGGACCAGGTTGCAAAAATGTGTCCAAAAACCAATATACCAAAATGTCATCTATTTCCCGGTCAATAACTTATTTGAGGATGTGAAATGAAAATGAAACGATTAATCACGGCAACCCTGGTTACTTTTGTTGCTGCTTGCGGAACACAAGTTCACAAGAAAGACTCACAAGCTAAGCTGTTAACGCCGGCCTGCTGGATGCCAGTAGCGCCACCTGAAGTGACTGATGGGCAAGCTGCGTTTGATACATACAGTTGGAAAATGTTTGTCGCACTTAACTGGCCTGCAAGTGCGACTATACGGGGAGAGCCGGATTGTAAAAAACCGTTGAGTGCTTCTGGCCCCAAAGTCTGGCAGACATTCAAAACCTCCAGTGAAATTTTTCGGGTAGATGGGGTAAGCCCTGGCCCCTGGCAGTCTGGTTATGGTTCCGGGCCTTCAGTTTCCGAGATAAAACAGGTTTCAAAGGCGAGTAATACAGTGGCTATCTCATCACACCAGGAGGCGGTTGGAGGATGGCTTATCGATCAGCAGGGGAACCCAACCTATTTTCAAATGTGGGTCAATAGAAACTGGTACAACTATGTTCTGAAGAATAATCTCTATAACAAAGACAATTTTTCAAACAGCACGAATATTGAGTTGCCATGGAATGCTGCAGAGTTAAAATCTGCATGGCGTATTTTACAGAATGCAGACGATGCTGCCAGCTACATTACTCAGGTTTCAGAAGTCGCAGAATTTGATGATACCGGTAAGGCAACGGGCATGACAAAAAAGGTGACTTTGGGCCTGGTTGGTTTTCATATTATCTATAAGCCTGAAGGTTACCCTCAGTGGATCTGGTCTACTTTTGAGCATGTAGATAACGTGCCAGACTCCATATATGACCCCGGAACCAATAAAGTAGTGCCTGAGCCAGCCCTTGATATTAACTACAGCTATTACAATGCGACAGCCACAAAAGTTAACCAGTCTCCTTGCCAGATAAGTGACCCATCGGATTGCCAGCCTTTCACCACGCCAAACCCGTTGACTCGACTTACGCCTGTTCGAGCGGATGCTAAAACAGCAAACACTGAGTATCAAACCAAACAGGTGCAAGGTACGGTGCTGGAAAATTACCAGTTAATTACCACTCAGTGGCCGACACAGCCTGGTAATCCTGCCGCTTTGTGGGGAGACCCAACACCAACCATTTCAGCGAACACAACGATGGAAAGTTATATCCAGACCAGCAGCAATTGTACAAATTGCCACGGTATGGCCACTTTGCCTGGCTTGCAGGCGAAATCAGACTTTTCCTTTTTGTTTGGCGAAGCTCACAGTCAGATTATCTGGCAGAAAGCCAGAAAAAAATAACATTGGAGACACGCAAATGAGTATTTTAAATGGTCCAAGAATAAATTTTTTTGGTGGCATTGAAGTTGATGTAAGCCTGCCAAATAACTTAGATGAATATCAAATCGATAGCAATGGGGACCCTGTACCTGTAGATAAGCAAAATAATAGGACATTAAATCCTGTTTTTGACTCTAAAACATCGATGCTGACGGATTTTGTTTACGACAATAACATCACCGATGAGCAAATCATCACAATGCTTCGTGGTCCTACAGATAGTCATGGAGTCCCTTATTTTACTAATGGTGGTTGGAATATTTATGGTCAGCACTCGGTGGTTACCAATAATGTGAATGTAAGCTCTGGTGGTGACCCTGGTGCGGTGACGGAATCTTCCCCGTTTACCGGTCAACCGATTTATATTCTGGGTTCTGCCAACCCCGATACGGGGCAAACGGGTGTTTCTAGTCCAGTGATGGTCGATTTAAATCCCATCGGTTCGCAATATTCTCAAATAGTGTTGGGTGGTTTACTGATTGGAGATCAAAATAAACCGCTGTTACATCTTCAGGGGGACCGTATTTGTAGCAATGTTTTATGCGGTAAGCCCGGCGGACTTGGACTGGATCAAAAGATTTTACATGGTGCTTCTGATTCTCCTGGCTCGTCAATGTTTACTGGTACCTGGCAGGTTACTTATACCAGAGAAGAAATTATTGCCTGTGGGCAATCAGCAGATGCCGCTGCAAATACGGCTATTAATGCATTTATTGCTACTCCAGGCTTTGAAGGTATTGTTGTTAATTTTACCTTTTTTGAAATGTGTCCCAAATATGATACCGATAATGTCAGGGAGTCGTACAACACTAATGAAGATGAGCGTAACCCAAGTGTTGGCCGAATTGTGGGTACTATTGGCATTGCTTATTCAGGTGAGACAGCACAGAGTCCTGATGGGCGGCTCCTTCTGGCAAATGTATCAACCGATTCTGGCGGGAAAAAGAACAATAATAATTCTTATGCTACATCCTATGCCTGTGCGTTTTCTGCGCCTTCAAAACAAGCATTTTTAGCGGTCAATATGCTAACAACACTCACCCAGGAAAGCTTCAGGCTTAAGCGCGATGACTATACCTCCAGCACGATTGATGCAGCCATTAATGTAGGCAGCCTTTCCGTTACTGCGGGAGGAACTTCGGTTGGAAACCTGATCCCTGATTATACTAATTATTATAAGTATGGCGGAATTGTCGATCTTTCCATAAGCGAATCTACTTTTACGAGTATACAGGTCGCTAGCCTGGAAATTAATAGTGCTTCGGGAGCTTCGCCAATTAAGTCACTCAATTTAGCGGAGCAAGATTACCGCATATATAGCAGTGAAAAGTGTTTGTATATGGGAGAAGATAGTAGTGACACACACACGGTTAGTTTGCAAGTTCGCTATCTGGGACAACCAGTTCCCAAGGCAATAAAGTTGTCTGTTAAACCAGCAGACTGGGATGGGCTGAATAAAGAAAGCTATCTGGATTTGTCAGTGACATCTGTTAGTTTGACTGAAGGGCAGTTATGTGCAAGTTATACATTGCAAAATTCGACTACTGCTGCTGCCGAAGCAGGTTATGAACAAGTTGAGTTTTCCTATGATAGTGCGTCTTATACGGTTAATACCCGTAAATACATGTATACGGATTTTGGACTTGCTAAAGGGGCGACTGTAACATGGGATGAAGTTTATAAACATGCGCTCAGGTTTCACTATTTGAATTTTCCAGGAATGTCTACCGTATTCCCGCTGAATATGGCGCAAACCATACAACAAAACAAAGATGGAATTAAGCAAAGAACTTCGAGTGAATATCGGCCTACAACCTTATATATGCCTGTTGTACGTTCAATGTCCCCAAGCCAGGTTCGCCTTATTAATGCTTACTCATTTGGTACGCCATGGGACCCTGATGCAAAGATATAAGAACAATTTGCTAATTTTTTATTTCTTAGTCCGTTCCGTTTTCGGTCTGGACTTTCAGGGGAACCTTTATGAAAAAAGAAAAGAATGAATCAAAATTTAAAGGATTAAATATCGTAGCGCTTAAAATAAAAAAAAACTGGCTCAAAGGTAATATTGTTTGCCGTGGTTTACACAACCCCCGGGGCTTGTCTTTTACAGGGGCTGGCGATTTGCTATTAATAGAAGCGGGTCGCTCTGAGTTTAAACCCCCTTTTTCCGGGCAGCTAACGCGTAGAGATAGAAGTAATGGTGAAATAAAAGAAACATTAATGCAGGGTTATCAAGCCATGAATATGCAATCTCGTATGTTACGTGATGAAATTATGGGGTTGGCAGATATTGCATTCACTGAGAAAAATACACGAGGAGAAGAGAGCTGGTTAATCTCCTTTACTGATTATATTAATGGTTCAAAAATCATTGAGGTTCAAGACGGGGTGGCAATACCAGTATTTGAAACTTGCGGTAACATTAATAGTCTGTGTTACCACTCTGAGCGGAATGCCTGGTATTGTATTAAGCCAGACACAAACGAAGTACTTGAGTTTGTTCGCTCTCAGCCAGAGAGAGTTGTTTGTGTACTACCCGATCTGGCGTTGGGCCAGGAGGCAGTACCGGTCAATATAGTGCATGAACCTTGCAGTGGCAATTTACTTATCTCGCTATTTTCTGGTGAACTGGGCAGGGAAGAACTAAAAGGCGTTGACTTTGAGAAGCACCAGGGGGCTATAGTTTCTGTTGAACCTGAAACAGGTGAGGTTGAGACATTAGTAACCGGTTTAACACTACCAACCGGGTTGTGTTTATCAGAGGATGGTAAATTGTTAGTGACCGAATTATGTGATGAATTTTTACAACCACTACCGCCGGACCACATACCAGACGAACCGTTGCATGGTGGTTTTAAGCGGTTTAGTGGTCGTTTGCTTCGTATTAATATTAAAAATTCTACTGTAGAGGAGTTGGCTACTGGTCTGGATACGCCATCAAATCTGGCAATATTTGAACAAGACATTTATGTGAGTGAAGGTATGGGTTTGCCAGGACGATCAATACCTGCTGTTGGTAATAACAGGCTTATACTGGAAGGCTTTATTCATCAATATCGTTTAGAGGGTTAAAATTATTTTTATCTGATGCTTCTATAAAAAGTAGTGCATGCTGGGAGCTGATCCGAAGGCCTGACAACTAGCGAGAACTAAGCGTACTGTTTTTTCTGGGAGTGAGGGCTTTACGGCGATTAAAATAATCTTGCTATGAATGTGGCATTATTTCGGTATATTTTTAGTGATGGGTGTCTCCAGAAAACTTCGAATAATGGTACCAGAGCACGTGAACTAATGCCTGCTTTTGGCCGAAACGATTTTTGCAAAGTTATACAGGAAACTTATGGAAATAAATGGCTACATTACTCAAAATGAAATTTGGTTAAAACAATTAATCATACGAATGTTAAATCGAGCCATGGGGTTGGTGTCGAATTATAGTTTATCTAACCCCCTGTGTCAGGATAGTTGTCGCCTCTAATTTTTAGTTAGAGGTAGAGAAAATGAGAGCGAAATTTAATCAATCGTTTAAAATACAAGCTGTAA
>JADGFG010000070.1 GCA_016743995.1 Kangiellaceae bacterium
GGTGAGTATTTTTTGTATCGCTTATTATCGAAAGTATTAAATTAACAGAGCTTAGCTACATCAGTCATTTATAGCTAATAAATTATTAACGTTAATAATAATAATATTTAAAATTTGAAACAAACTGGTATTTTGGGTCTAAACCGGATTTAACTACTTTTATATCATATTGGAGTCTGATAATGACTCTGACCTCACTCAGTATGAGTCTTCTGGATTTGTTCTTATTTTTACGGATAATTTATGCTGTAGGCTAATTTGACATTGAATAATTTAATGAAGTCAGAGGTTGTATTGTGCGAATTTCAAGTTCAGTTACCGCAAAACTAATTGTGTTTACCAGTGGTGGTATTTTATTGATTATGGCGATTGTTGCATTTTTTGTAACGCGAACAGTTAGTGATATGACTTTTGCCCAGATCAATAAAGACCTTGATAACCTGATGAACCTGAATGCTCAGCGAATAGAAAGCTATTTTGAGCGCCATGCAACACGTATTGACTCTTTTTATCGTAATGCTTACCTGGTTAACTGGTTATCAGACAGGGCGAAAAGAGGTGAAGGTCTGGAGTCTGATGCGTTTAATGAAATAAAAAGTATATTTAAACGAGAAATCGAGTCTGATGCTGATGTTATATCTTCTTTTGTTGGGCTGGCTTCAACTGGAGAATATGTCTACGAAAAAGGTATATTCCACCTGGAGTATTATGATGTAACCACGCGTGACTGGTGGAAAGATATACGGGATTCCAGAAAGTGGGATGTGGGTGCAGTAACCTACGAACCTGAAAATAACTCTTTCTACATTGCAATAAATGCTCCCATTTATGATTTTAATGGCCGTTTTCTGGGCGTTGGTGGATCTGACATTTACTTAAATGCTGTAGGTTCAATTATTTCGAAGGTACGTTATAAAGAGAAGGGGAGAGCGTTTCTTATTGATGAAACCGGTGATCTGGTTTATTTTCCTGATGAAAAGATAACTTATCAGGTTAACGAGAGAGAAACAAAAAACTACAAACTGAAAGATTTTGACAGCCAGGAGGATTATTCTGGTTTTAGTGCTTTACAACAACGGATGAAAAAAGCTGAGTCAGGTACTTCCCAGATTACCTGGCGTGGTGAAGAATATCGTGTTCAATATCATCAGGTGATTGTTAAAGGCCTTAATTTACAATGGTCTCTCGCAATAATGATACCGAAAACCCTAATCAGTGAGCCGGTTAATAATACAATAATTTCTTCTATTTTGATTATTTTATCAATAGTATTTGTTTCAATATTAGTGCTAACTTTTACCACTCGTACTTTGCTTAAACCTCTGGTAGAAGTTAAAAAAGCGCTTATAGGAATATCTTCAGGAGCAGGTGATTTATCTCAGCGGCTGGAGGTAAAAAATAAAGATGATATTTCTGAATTAGCCAGTGCGTTTAATAGTTTTATCAGTCAGGTGCAGCATATTGTGCTCAGGGTAAAAGAAACAAACGAAGATCTACAAAAAGTTACCCATGAAATTGTCGATATGAGTCATATTACTGTTGATCGCACCGGACAGTCACACACTGAGTTGGAATCGGCCAGCCAGACCGTCAGTCAGCTTATCGACCTGGCAGGTATGGTAAATGACAAAATTGAGTCTGCTTCGAGTTCGGCGCAAGATGCAAATGATACGTCTCATGAAGGTAAAAAAGTTCTTGAAAATTCAATGGAAGGATTACAGCTACTCAATGCGGATTTTGATGGTGCCACTCTGGCGATTGGCGATTTGCGTAAAAGCAGCGAGTCCATTGGCGCTGTTATTGATGTGATTAAGACGATTGCGGAACAAACTAATTTACTGGCACTTAATGCGGCGATAGAGTCAGCCCGAGCCGGGGAGCAGGGGCGCGGGTTTGCTGTTGTCGCAGACGAAGTAAGACAGTTAGCTAAGCGCACTCAAGATTCAACCAGCAGTATTCAGCAAATGATTGAAGACTTGCAGGAAAAAGCTCTTGCATCGGAAGAAAGCATGCGTTCTACGAGAACGCAGGTTAATCAACACGTAGAAGATAATAAAACCGTTCACTCTCAACTGACTGAAATTACTGAGGTTGTGGATGCCAATAAAGAGCATATGGATGGTATTGTTTCGATCACCAGGGAGCAGAGTGACTTAACAACTAACATCAATCAGATGGTTGAATCTGTTAGTAACTTAAGTCAGGCGACAAATACTGATGCATTACGCTTATCCAGAATTTGTGATGATCTGGAAGTTAATTCAGACAGGTTACTGGAGTTAGTCAGTCGTTTTAAAGTTTGATAAATCATGCATAATAAACAAGGCTAACCTGGTGAAAACCAGTATGTTTGTATACTGGTTTTATCGCTACATAAATTTCTAACGGTCTAAAATTTTTTCTGGTAGCTGTGACAATAAGGCTGCTTTCCGCTTTTAGTGTAATAGTCCTGATGATAGTCTTCGGCTTTCCAGAATTGACTCAAAGGTCTTATCTGGGTGACAACGTCATATTTTTTAACGGTCAGAATCTGAATAAGTTTTTTAATTGTTTGTTGTTCGTCAGCATCACTAGTGAAAACAGCAGAAGTATATTGCTCGCCCAGATCAGGTCCCTGACCATTACTTTGAGTCGGGTCGTGAATTTCGAAGAATAACTTTGCCAGTGCTTCAAAACTGATTTTATTTTTCTGGTAGCTAATTTCTACAACTTCCAGATGTCCTGAAGTGCTAGAGCAAACTTGTTCATAAGCAGGGTTTTCTATTTCTCCACCCATATAACCGGAAACAACATTAATAACACCATTTTGTTGTTTCATCAGGTATTCAACACCCCAGAAGCATCCACCTGCAAAATAAGCTTTATCAACTGTCGGTTGATTTTCCTGGTAGTCTTTTTGACTGACAAATTGCATTGATATTGAATTAACACAATGCCTCAGGTTTTTTGTTGTCATTTCTTCGCCAATAAAAACATGGCCAAGATGAGCATCACAACTATTACAGAGTATTTCTACACGCTTACCATCTATATCTGGCTGTCTCTTTATAGCACTTTCAATTTCATCATCAAAGCTTGGCCAGCCACAATGAGAGTTGAATTTGTGTTCAGAGAGAAATAAAGGGGTAGAACATTGTTTACATAGATAAATCCCGGCTTTGGTAAAATTATCATACTCGCCAGAAAATGGTTGTTCTGTTCCTTTTTCCCTGATGACCTTATGTTCTTCTTTTGTCAGTGTTTTAAGTTCTTTTTTCATTTTTAGAAATATTCTATGAGAGTATCAGGACAAATAGTATACTAGCCTGGTATCGTCTTTTCGTCTACAGCTGTTCACGCTGATGTGGTTGTTAATTCATCAGGTATTAGCTAAAACGGAAAGAGGCAAAACCTGAGATGCCAGTTTTGCCAATCAGAAGGCTTACCTTGCCAGTGAGTGTCCATTTTTATTAGTTTCGGTTTTTATTAATAGCTAATACCTGCGTCTTTAAGATTGATGCCTTTTTTTTCCGCCTGCGACTTTAATGTGCCGTAGAGCTTTACATCAAGGCTATCCTTAAGTTTGCTTTTATCTGAAAGCTTCTTTTTGATAAAAGCATCTCGTTTTTTTGATAAGGAGGCTATTTCCTTTTTTGCCTGCTTTCTTATCTCTTTTTGTTCTTCCAGGTATCTATTTTTTTCTAGTTTATTCATTGTTTGCATTTTCTCAGGGAGGTCTTCTGTTTTTATAGCATCCAATGTGATTTTTTTCTCATTAATTGCTGTAATTAGTTCGCCGTTTCCTTCATAGTTTTTTGCTCCGCTAGAGGAAATATTAAACTTTGCTCTTCTGGCGAGAGACTCTTTTGTTGAATGCGTATATAGTTTTCGGGTTGCTTCTAGCTTTTTCTTTTGATTTTTTTTCGCCTTTGAGTTGCCAAAATAAACTCTGCTATCATCGTATGCTTGAGAAGCATCTGAGATAGCCTTATCAAAAGGTGTTGAAATAGCAATGGCGCTTCCTTGTTGTTTTACAGAAAAGGTATCGCCAGTTCCAAGAAAAGCAATTCTCTGCCATGCTTTTGCTGTTGCCGGGTTCTGACCTGCCTGGATTGTATTGACGACAATACCTTTCTGTTTGGCATCTATCAGTGTTGTTGTAAAAGGAACATCATCCTGATAATCGTTGTGTCCCGGAGCATCACCTACAAGAAATATGACCTTATAGCTGGCTGGGTTCTGGCTCCAGTTCATCGAGTGAACTGCGGTGTATAATGCTGCGTTGACACTTTCGGGAGAATCCCCGCCGCCTGCTGCATTTAAATTTAAAAGTTGTGCATAAACTGAATCGAGATCTTCTGATAGTTTTATTTTTTTTGTAATGTAGGCATCTCCTCTATCTCTGTAGGCAACAATACCAATACTTATCTCCGGAGAAGGTTTAGCCGACGCCATTGTTGAAGCAATTGACCAGATCTTCTCTTTTGCTGCGTTTATCATGCCACTCATACTCGAGGTGGTATCCAGCGCAAAGACCAGTTCGATTTTTGGTTTTTGTGATATTTTTACTGAAGCTACTGGGGTCGTTCTCCCGTTAGCTTCAGGTTGATTTATTTTTTGAGAAGCCGAGGCCATTACTGCAATAATGGTTATAAAAAAAATACCAGTTGCCATGAGTTTTGTTTTCATCATCATTCTCCATTAAAGAGTGAGTTAAGGGGGATAGTTAAAAATAATTTGATAGTAATTCAGGTAGTGTTATGGCCTGTTTTTTTCAGTCGACAGAGAGCTGATTGTGCATTAATGCGGGCTTGCCTGAAGCTGAAATCTTGTCTGTCTACAGGCGATGAAATCGAATTATTGTTCCCAGGTAAAAACAGACGGTTACTACCTTTACCTGGAGGGATGAAGATAAGAAGTCCCTGAACAATATAAAAACACCAGAATGCAAGCAAATACTGATTACTGGTTGAAAATGCCCAGATAGCAAAAGCATAACCGGCAATGATTGTCAGTGCGTTGAAAATGTTATTAATCAATGAACGATAATAATACAGCCCGCGAACCAGGCAGACAAAAAATAAGATATAGTTTGTAAATGAAGCAGAAGAATCTACAAAATAGAAAGTCAAAGTGAAGCTTATTAAACAAATACTAACGGTTGTTATTATGCCCGCTTTGTCCGGAGCATGAATAATAAGGGTCAGTAAATAAAGAATAGCAACTATTCCAATGCTAAGCTTTAAAGCGGTATTACTATCAAGGGCTGTTTGAAAAGCGTGAAAGACCAGGACACTTGTTATGCTGAGTGTCAGCGCGATCAGAATTGTAGCTGAATATGAATTTCTATCAGGTGCCTCGGCGCCGGAAATCTGATTGTTCATGATTGCTCTCTTACGTATTGCTCTCTGGCATGTTGCTCTGTCAGATAGGCCAGTTCAACTTCTTCTCTGGTGATACTGGGAGTTAATAATGAATTAGTGGTTACAGTACCCTGCCTGAGTTTTGTTGTAGTGTTCTCGCCGTTGTTGTTTTGTTGGAACAGTTGAAAGGATTCCTGTTTTATGGATTCACATTGTGAATTTTTTTCAATCAGCTGTTTATGCAGATGACTAATAGTCTCGTTTAGTGAGTGAATATTTTGCTGTATGATTTCATTGTATTTTTTGAGAAGTAGCTTTCTCTTTATCAGTTTTTTTGCTAATTTAGAATTATTGGTTTTAAAGCTGTGTTCGAGGTCTAAATTAATCGATTCTGTCTGTTTATTGAGTTGTTGCTCTTCCATCAGTAGAATGTTTAAGTTCGCTTTCAAAATGCACTCGCTCTTATGTTGCTCTTCAATAGAAGCCTCCATATCTCGAATAGCCTGTTTTAGAATAACAACAGGGTCTTCTATCAGATCGAGGACTGCGTGTATGTCTGCGGTTAATAAATTGGTTAGCCGTTTTATAATGGTCACTATTTTCTCCGTGAATAAAAATTATTGAACATTGTTTAACAGTCAGGATTAGTTTATTCTCATATCTGGCGATAATGTAGGCATTAAATCGTAAATACTGTACGTTGAAAGTTTACAAAAACTTTACCTTTTGTCGGGCGGGTATCTGTTAATATATATTCAGGGCGTTTGGGTATAGAATAATGATGGTTTTTTTAGTTGTATTGCATTTTTTAGTTGTATTGCATTTATAAGAATAATTACAGGCTCCGTTGGAGTGTGTCGATACGCGCAGTTAAGTTTCAGGAAACATTAATGTGATGAATAAAACTAGTTCAATATTAATTATTGAAGATGAGATTGCAATTCGTACGGGTCTTATTGATGTATTTGTTTACCATGGATTTGATGTTGAATTTGCTGATGATGGAAAAATTGGCCTTGATAAAGCAGTTACCGGTAAGTTTGATATGATATTGCTTGATGTGATGCTCCCCTCAATGAATGGTTATGATATTTGTCAGAGAATAAGAGAGAAAGACAAATCACAGCCAATAATCATGCTCACCGCTAAAACTGCTGATGAAGATGTTGTCATGGGGTTGTCTCTGGGGGCTGATGATTATGTTGCAAAACCATTTTCAATTGCGCAACTCGTGCTAAGGGTTCAGGCGGTTTTACGTCGCACAGGAAAGCAGTGTCAACGAATAACTAAAATTCAATTGGCAGAAGAGCGAGTTATTGATGTGACTAATTTATCCATTCAGTCGGGAGAGATTAAAACTCAATTTACGAAACGAGAAATGCAGGTTGTTGAATATCTATATCAAAATCGAGATCGTCCTGTATCCCGAGAAGAGCTATTAGCTAATGTCTGGGGATATAGCATTGAGCTTGATATTGAAACGCGTACTGTTGATATTCATATTGCAAAAATTCGTAGAAAGCTGGAAAAGGACGCCAAAAAGCCGAAGTTTCTGACTACAGTACGTGGTGCAGGTTATCGGTTACTCTGTGATGGTGTGTGACAGATGATTCGTTTGTCTTTATTCCGATTGCGTAGTGTGTTCATTATCTTCTTTTTTTCTCTTGCTATTCCTTCTGCGGTGTTGAGCTGGAAAGCGCACCAGCAGTTGCGCTGGGAAAAAATTCATAATTTTCAGTTAGAAGCACAAGCTTTAAACCGTCAGATTGACCTGTCTATGAGAAAAATTGTCGATGCCGAAGAGGCTCGCTCCGATACTGATTATTCGTTTCTTGTTCTGACTGGAGATCCAGAGGCCAGGTTTGTTCAGCGTTCAGAATTATCTGGTTACCCTGTTAAATCTGACTTGCCAGGTGTTGTCGGGTATTTTCAAATTGATGATAAAGGGAGCTTTAGTTCTCCATTATTGCCACAGAATCGAACGCAATCCAGTTTGTACGGCATTGGTGCAGAAGACAGATTATTGCGCAGTCAGTTAGAGCATTCAATTCGTGGAATATTGAGTCAAAATCAACTTGTCTCTCAAATCATTGAACCATCCTCAGTAAAAAAGGAATCTTTTTCAAAATTACAATCACTGGAATCACAAAATAAAATATCAGAATCTCTGAATCAGACACGTAAGGATAATGAAGTTAGAAAGAAAACTGAGGAACTGATTAAAAGTAATCAGCGCAAAAATAAAATGCGCGCAAAAAAGAAGGCTATGAAAAAGAGGTCAATCCGAAAGGAGTCTAATTACGGATTAAGTGAATCAATTAATCATAATATAAAAAATGATATTCAGGAAAAAAATAATGTTATGTCTCTTTCTGAAGGAACTTCTGACAAACTGCTGGGTAATAAAAACACACTTAATCTTGACCAGATTTCAAATCAGTCTATTCAAATCAATCTTTTTGAAAGTAAAGTAGAACCTTTTCGTTTTGGTTTACTTAAAAGTGGGCACTTTATTCTTTATCGTCAGGTCTGGCGCAATAATAATAGAGTGGTTCAGGGGGTACTGATGTCTATGAGGGAGTTTTTCAACCAGGGAATCAGGGAGTCATTTGAAAATTCATCCGTTTTTAAGGTAGCACGGCTGTCTGTATCTTATGCTGACTCTATTCTGGCAAGTTTTTCAAATGATGTTTATGGTGGTGAAGTATCACTTTCTTTGTTGGAAGACAGTTTATTGACCAGTCATTTTAGTGAGCCTTTAGGTCGTCTGTCATTAGTTTATCAACTGAATGAACTTCCCGGTGGTTCTGGTGAGGAGTTTATTATCCTGTTAGTCATTAGTATTTCAATCGTTATTGTTGTTGGCACGTTATTACTATACCGCTTGTCGTTTCGACAATTACTATTAGCTCAGCAACAACAGAATTTTGTTTCTTCTGTGAGTCATGAATTGAAAACGCCTTTAACTTCTATTCGTATGTATAGTGAAATATTAAAGCAAGGCTGGATTACAGAAGAAAAAAAGCTAGAATATTATGATTTCATCTATTCTGAATCAGAACGTTTATCTCGCCTGATTAATAATGTATTACAAATATCAAAAGTTAATCGTAATGCCCTTACATTGGAGTTGAAACCTGTTCTTATCTCTGAGTTAGTGAGTCTGGTGCGTTCCAGAGTTGATTCTCAGTTATCTCAAAGCCAGTTTGAGTTTGTTGTTCGAGTGGAGCGAGAAGTTGAATCATCTGTGATTAACATTGATATTGACGCTATGCTCCAGATTCTTATCAATCTTATCGATAACTCAATTAAATATTCTGCTAATGCTGACAATAAAAAAATTGACCTTAAGATTTGTTGTAGTCAAGCCCGGTTAATTGAAGTCTCTGTCCGAGATTATGGACCTGGCATTAAAAAAGATAAAGTCAGACATATTTTTGAATTGTTTTACCGTTCTGGTGATGAGTTAACAAGAGAAACAACAGGCACCGGAATTGGACTGGCTCTGGTTAAGGAGTTAGCTTTGGCAATGAAAGCCAGTGTTCATGTTGTTAACCATAAAACTGGCGTCGAATTTGTATTGCGTTTTATGCCTGTTGAACATTAGCAGCGTATTTGCGCTGTATTTACTCTCCAATCGTCTGACTGACCAGTTTTAGAACTTTGTCGGGTGATATGGGTTTGGTCACCCAGCCATTAGCACCCACCTTTATTGCTAGTTGCTTTTTTTCTTCCGATTTAATCGATGTAACAATAAAAATAGGTGTTTCAGTATAATCGTTTAGTTGTCTCAGTTCTTCTGTTAGCTCTATGCCGTCCAGCTCAGGCATAACGAGGTCAGCGAGAACCAGTGAGTAGCGTTTTTTGTTTGCTGCAGCCAGAGCTTGTGCGCCATCTTCACAATAGTCCACATCATGTGATATCTGTTTAAATATCGCTTTAAACATACTTCTGATTGCTTTTTGATCATCTACAACAAGAATATTGGCCATATTATTTCCTGTATAATTTGTTATTTTCGTATATTCTGACTTGTTTGATACGAGCAAGTTTTAACTTATATTTTCTGTTCCACAGGTATTGTTAATTGCATTAGCTATTTTTACAAAACTGATTGGTTTACTAATATAATCATTCATTCCTGCAGATAGACATTTCTCTTTATCTCCAGGCATCGCATTTGCGGTCATTGCAATGATTGGGATATTTAGCTTTCTTGCCCTGATTAAACGGGTTGCCTCATATCCATCCATGACTGGCATCTGGCAGTCCATTAATATGAGCGTATATTGTTTATGCTCGATGGCATTAAGTGCCTCCTGACCATTATAGGCAACATCGGCATAAATCCCCATTTTTTTTAGCAGGCTTTTTGCGACAATGACATTCACCTGGTTATCCTCTACCAATATTCTCTACTAATAGTACGTGGCGATCATCTTTGTCTGATTTTAATTGAATATTCTGTTCTGTTTTTTGGCCGGTAGCAGGCTGCACCGAGGATGCGTCTGTTATTTTCAGTGGAATTTTGAACTCAAAGCAACTTCCTTTGTTTAATTCTGATTCAACTTCAATTTTCCTTCCCATTAATTCAATCAGCTTCTGACAGATGGCCAGTCCCAGTCCAGAGCCACCAAATTTCTGGTCAGGCTGCCATCTGCCTGTTTAAAGCTGTCAAATATGGATTTCATATGTTCAGTAGAAATGCCGATGCCATTATCAACGACACTGACAAATAATTCTGAGCTATTCTTATCTTTCTGGTTACAGGTAACAAGAAAGTGAACTTCTCCACCTTCATGACTGAATTTTAGTGCGTTGCCTAATAAATTCTTTATGACCTGGCCAAGGCGGGTCATATCACATCTCACCCATTCACAAGTAGGAGATATTTCAATTCTTCTTGATAGTTTGATGTGTTTATCATCAAAAACGGATTGTAACGCTTCCAGGTTTTTGTTCAATTTTTTTTCTATGCAGGTTGCGGACACTTTCAGTTTCTCTTTTGCGATATCCAGTTTGGAAAATATTAATATATCATTGATGATATCAACGAGGTCTTTTCCAGAATCTCTGGCAGTATTAACCAGCTTTTTGTCATAATCTGATAAAAGTGACGTATCTATAACTTCCAGTAAGCCCAGTACGCTATTTAAGGGGGTTCTGATTTCATGGCTCATGTTAGAAAGAAACTGAGACTTGGCGATTGCCATTTCTATAGCTGCATCTTTAGATTTTTTAAGCTCAATATTGGCTTGTGTTTTTTCTTCAAGAGAGAAATTTAGCTCTGAAATATAATGATTAATTGCCTGGTTAGCAATTTCTATCGCATTAACCATCGTCGAGATTTCATCTTTGTCAGTTGAGTTATTCCGTGTCTTTGGAAAATGACCTTTAGCAAGCCGATGTGCGCCTTTGGACACCCAGCTGATTCTGGCGGATATGTGGTTAAGTGTTTTATATGAAAAGTGTAGAATAAGTATGCTTCCAGAAGTCGCCAGGCAAAGCAGTAGTATAAAGCGAGCTAATAACGGAGTTTTGTTTATCTTAACTGGCGTAGTAATAGAAAAATGAATATCATGTTCGTCCAGTTTTTTTATATTTCCCAGTGGGTAGTATTGGTCGTTTTATGACTTTTTGTCACTTTTCCAGATCGCGCCATTATGCTCAACTTGCATAGAAAAACTTAGTTCGTCCTGGTCAACGTTGAGAAATTTATCATCAATAAAGCGACCAACAATTAATACGCCACTTGTACCGTTTAAAGAATTTAATAAAGAGGCGTAAGCAATTGCAAGCTGGTTCTGGTAGGGCAACACTAGGTAAGTAGATTTTTTATTATTAAGCAGCTCTTTTAGCTGGAAGTAGAGAGCATCATGATGTCCGAAATCGCCAGGATTAGCTGCATTGGCAAACAGGTTGAGTTGATTGTCATACAGGTTAATAAAGTCAATTGTTTGCTGATTATAAAAGGGCTGGATAATATCGAGAGCTTCTAACTGATTGTCAAGTTCCATCGCATTGTTGAGGTTCTGGCTGCTTTTGATGACTTTTACATTGTTAGAAATGGAATCAATTGCATTTTCAATGATTAATTTTGCGCTGGCCATTGTCAGGTTTTGTTTCGCCTTATTCTGAATCTTCAGGTTATTAAAGCCAGGTACTGCAATCAGAATAATAAAAACTAACAGTAGTAGCGAGATTGAAAGTGTTGGTAATAATAATTTTGTCCGCAATTCCATATTATTTTTCCAATGAAACTCGGCGAACTATGTTGTAAAAAGAGTCTTTTCTGATGACATAACCCTGTGCAGATAATCCATCCAGTAGTTCAGGCTGGATATGAGTGAGGAGGTACTGTAATTGTTTGATTTTATTTTTAGACAGAGGTGGGTGGGCGGCAATACAGATGTTAGGAATTCTTTCAGTTGTTAATAGTATTTTAAAAATATCGCCATGTTTTTCAATGGCACGCTTTAAATTATAGTCAGACGTCGCACCTGCATCGATGCTGCCAGATGCAATTGCGTCTGTTACTCTTGGATGGCTTCCTAAAAAATAATATCGACCAAAATCATTCTTGTATTGTATTCCACCCGCTTCCAACAAGGCTTTTGGGTAGTTATATCCACTAGAAGATTCTCTTTTAACAAAGCCAAATCGTTTTTGCCTGAGGTCGTCGAGAGAATTGATATGTTCATTTGCTTTGAGGGTAATGATAAAACCTTGATAGGTATCGCTTAATTTATCTTCATTTTCGTCCCAGCTTAATTCGGTTACCAGTAGCTGAAGAGCAGGGTTGATATTTTTAGCCAGTACATAGGGGACGGGTGAAATGCTGGCAATATTGATTTTACCTTCAGCCAGAAATTGAATCATCTGTTGGTAGTTTCGAGTAGAAACGATAATATAATTGTCCCCTGTTTGTTGGGAGAGATAAGAAAGCATCGGTTGGTAGTAGTGGCGGATATCGTCTTCATGTTGGCCTTTTTGCCATGGGGTAACGCCAAACCTGAACGTTTGTGCGTGGATAGAATTGAATACCAGAAAACAGCTTAGTATCAATATTTTTCTAACCGTAGAAGACACATTATTTACCTTTTTTCTACCGTTATACCCAAACTCTCTGAAACCTGCATTTCCAGGGGACTGGGTATTATATTAAGTATGGTTGATGTGATGAAATATTTAGCGTTTTTTTATATAAATACGCAATATAGAGACTGGATTTTTAGATAGAATGAATTGGCGGTGACTAGCCAATAACTGTTGATGACATTTATTATGCCTGAGTGTGTGTTAAGAGTGGTTGGGCATAAAAAAAATTCGCATTCGTGATTATTATGCGCTATTTGTTTGAGGGCTTATAATTATTCGGTCATGATTTTTCCCTCTAAATTGCAAATTTATTGGTATTAGCCGTTCTAATTCAGGGTAAAAGTCGAGTAGAATAGGGGCTATCAGGTAATAGGTTACCTGGTTTACCTATATAGTTATTAACAGGGCCTGAAATAAAATTATCTGTTGTTAAATTATCAGAGCCCGCATTATCGAATACGAGGAATACAATGGCTCAGGAATTGTTTTCGGGTGCCGAAATGGTAGTTAAGGCACTAAAAGATCTGCACGTGAAATATATTTTTGGTTATCCCGGTGGCTCTGTGCTGGATATTTATGATGCATTATTTCAGCAGAATGACATTGAGCATATTCTGGTCAGGCATGAGCAAGCTGCAACTCATATGGCCGATGGCTATAGTCGATCAACGGATAAGGTTGGGGTCGTGTTGGTGACCTCTGGCCCAGGTGCAACAAATTGTGTGACCGGTATTGCTACTGCTTATATGGATTCTATTCCAATGGTAGTACTTTCCGGACAGGTAGCAACCCATTTGATTGGTGATGATGCATTTCAGGAAACCGATATTCTTGGCTGTTCAAGACCAATCGTCAAACATAGCTATAGTTGCCGTTCTGCAACTGACATTCCATCAATGATAGCAAAAGCTTTTCACCTGGCACAATCTGGTCGTCCAGGGCCGGTGGTTGTTGATTTACCTAAAGACAAGCTAAATCCTGATGAAAAGTATCCTTATCATATGCCATCAGAAATTAAATTGCGTTCTTACAACCCTACAATTAAAGGACATTCAAGACAGATTAAAAAAGCAGCACATGCGATCCTGTCTGCCAGGCGTCCAGTTTTATATGTAGGAGGAGGTGCAATTATTGCCGGTGCTTCAGAGTTGCTAGGCCAGTTAGCAGAAAAACTGAATGCCCCCGTAACAACGACCTTGATGGGAATTGGCGCCATTTCCGGGTCTGATGATAGATGTCTTGGAATGCTAGGCATGCATGGTACGCTGGAAGCTAATAAAACGATGGCGCATGCTGATGTTATTGTGGCGCTGGGCGCTCGTTTTGATGACCGGGTTACTAATAATACTAGTAAATTTTGTCCTGGCGCGACGATTATACATGTTGATATTGATCCCTCGTCAATTTCCAAAAATATTCATGCTGATATTCCTGTTGTTGGATCTGTTGAGGTCGTCACTCAACAATTACTGGAGGCTTTTGAAAAGGAAGAAAGTTCTCTGGATGCAGAAGCGATAGCTGGCTGGTGGAAACAAATTAACCAGTGGCGAGCGCAGGCCTGTTTAAATTATCAAAAAAATGACAAGGTTATTAAGCCTCAGCAAGTCATAGAGTCTGTTTATCAAGAAACCAAAGGCGAAGCCTTTGTGACAACTGATGTTGGGCAGCATCAAATGTTTGCTGCGATGTATTATAAGTTTAAGCGCGCCAGACAATGGATTAATTCCGGTGGTCTGGGGACTATGGGATTTGGACTACCTGCCGCCATGGGGGTGAGACTGGCGCATCCTGATTCTGATGTGGTTTGTGTTACTGGTGATGGTTCGATTCAGATGAATATTCAGGAGTTATCAACCTGTCTGCAATATAACTTACCGATAAAGATTATTTTGTTGAACAATGGTAACCTGGGCATGGTAAAACAGTGGCAGGACATTATTTATGAGGGACGTTACGCTTCATCTTATATGGAATCTTTGCCTGATTTTGCAAAACTCGCTGAGGCGTATGGCCATGTTGGTATCAATGTGAGTGATCCGACAAAGTTGGATGATGCCGTTGCAGAGGCATTCGCCTTGAAAGATCGGTTGGTATTATTAAACGTGCAGGTTGAAGAGCATGAACATGTTTATCCAATGCAGATACGCGCAGGTGCAATTGATGATATGTGGTTAAGTAAAGGAGTTAAAGCCTGATGCAAAAAATACTCTCTATTTTGTTAGAAAATGAAGCGGGTTCTTTATCACGAATTATTGGCTTGTTTTCACAGCGAGCATTTAATATTGAATCTCTGACTGTTGCTGCGACAGAGGATAAAAGCTTATCTCGAATAACTATTGCGACAACGGGTGATCACAGGGTTGTTGAGCAGATTATCAAACAGGTTAACAAGCTGGTTGATGTGTTAAAAATTACGGAACTGACTGATATATCTCATATTGAGCGAGAGTTGATGTTTGTAAAATTAAATGCAAAAACGCCCGATGCGCGAGAAGAAATTGTTCGTACAATGGAAATATTCAGAGGTCAGATTGTTGATAGTACGAACCAGCTTTATACGGTTCAACTGACCGGGAAAAAAGAAAAGCTGAATGCATTTATTCGTTCAATTAAAAGGCAGAGTGATATTATTGAAATTGTACGTTCTGGTTGCGTTGCTATAGCCAGAGGAGAGAGGGCGCTCGTTCCATAATTCTCTTGCTATATACCCTGACTACCAGGGAATGTAGATTTTAGTGTTCATGTCTTGTCAGCCTGGAAGCCAGTTTATTGTATAATATTCTGGCTTTTATCAGGCAAAGTAACAGATAGCTGAAAAAGACGATGATAAACAAGGCTGTTATTTTTAGTAGCCACTCCGAGTGAAAACCTGCTGCCAGCGCGTAAAGTAATAGCAGCATAGGCAGATACAGATAATATAAACGTCGAGTTGTTTTTACAGGAATAACCTGTTGCATATTTGAGAGTGGCATTTTCTTTTCTGGTGTTTTTATCCAGCGTTGCTGCAAATTCAACCAGACCAGAAATGGGACTATTTTTAATAGCATGCCGGTAATTAACGTCATGACCACGCCAACTAATAGACTGACTCCTGCAAGAATTTCAAGTTGAGTTGATAACTGAGAGTTGTCAATCATAAGTAATAGAGGGTCATCAACTATGAGCAACAGAAAGATTGAAGCTGCAAATATAAAGTTGCTCATTGCCGTATTCCAGAACCAGATTGTGGTGTCGTGTACTTTTCGTTTTCTACGGCTTAATAAATGTAATGTATAGGTTGGAAAGATTAGCGCTGAAATGATCAGTGAGAGAGTTAGCAGGTTTTGTAGCGTCTCATATTTTATGATGGTAATAATATGGGTATCAATGAAATTAAAAGTCGATCCTGTAATCGTTGAGTGATAAATAAGAGTCTGCAACAGGCTATAAATCAGAAGTTGAATAAAAATGGCTAATGGTAAATAACGACTAAGCCAGTCAGGATAATCCGGGGTGACGTAGAACATAGGTACTATCTGAAAACTGACTCCCATAATCAGTAACAACACCCAGCCGACAACTCCCCATAACAGATGAGTATTTGTCCATAATCGAAAGGCAGGAACCAGAGACGGATCAACCCAGCTTAAGGTTAACAGTAGTCCCAATAATACCGTGATGAGCAAGCTGATAATTGCCAGTCGTATTGCAACGCTGGTGACAGTTTTGCGCATTCCGCTAAATCCCTGAAAAACTTTTGTCAGAAAGTAAGCAAGAGAGATAAACAGAGAAATTGTCGCGATTAATAATGCTTCATTTAATTTGAAGTAAAGTCCACCGGTCAGACCGGTTACACCAATCACCAGAAAACTATGAACAATCAAAGCGGTTTTTCTGGCCGAGGGTATTGCTACGCCAACGGCTACTGGTAAAACCTGAAACAGAGCCCCCAGCATAACCATTAGCATGAAACCCAATGTGATTCCGTGAGTGGCCGCCAGCATGGTTGAGGACCAGCGAGATGTGAGTTCTTCTTCATTCGCTATTAACAGTAACAGGCCCACTGCGATTATAAAAACAGGAGCGGTTACAAAAAAACGAAAGGGAACCGCAAAAGGTGGCATGGCGTCGAAAGAAAGTCTACTAAGATTCATTACTGTTTTTTGGGGTTAAAATTGTTAGTATTTGTGTTGTCTGCATTCTGTTTATCAGTACTCAGAGTTGATAGCTACTCAGCTTTACCGTGGCTTACTGGTAAGAAAGCGTACTCTTAATTTTCAAAGAGAGCCAGGTTTGGAAAAACAAGGTTTGGTGGAATCATTGATTTTGAAGCACTCGGTATATTGTTATCTTCTGCTACATGCCAGATTAGTATTTCAAAAAGTTCATTTTTTCCCTTTTGTACGTGATAATAATAACCTTTTTCCTGTAGTACTGGATACAATAATAATGGTTGCTTGCGATGAATCACTTTTAAAAAAGACTCATTACCCATTGTCGCCAGTGTATTGACTATTTGATTAAATGGTTCTGGCGCTGGCAATGTGCTCACATCAAGACTGATTTGTTTCATAAAAAATGAAGAACTAATTTTGTTTGAGTCCATTTCTCACTGACCTGTTATTGTGCAATGGTTAGTTAACTGTTGACTGAATGGAAGACATGACTTTCCCCGTGTCAGTGTGCTGATCGGCCATAGGATAGAGTATTTGTTCTTCTTTCATATTATGTTGTTGAATCATGATCATGAGCGTATCGGTAACTCCCTGACATTGTTCGGCATCTTTTGCTTCGATGGCCTGCTCTACCTCAAATACCAGACTTCGCATTTGTTGATGTTCTGACCGCATTACTGCCGTTGGGCCTCGAACGATTCCTGTGGCCAGTTCAAAAGCAGGAAAAAGAATCGTTTCTTCAATTTCAAAATGATGTTCAAACTTTTTAGCAAAGGTGCGCCATGAGGCTTTCAGATTATCCCAGTTTAGCGTTGCGATCATATTTTCGAACTCAACGAGTGCATCATCGCAGTCCCTGTGATCACAAGTCATATAAGTTGTAATATCGGTCATTTTTAAATATTCCAGAGGTGTATTGGCAGAATTCACAGCGTCGCCAAGCCTAGTGTAACTAATAGGTTAAATGGTGAGCGGTGATATGGATCAATGAATATCGTTTTTTTTTCTGACCATACGTACTAAAATATAGTAATAGTGATGTGCCTGGGATTAAAATAGATTTATTATCAAAAAAGAGTATAAGGCTAAAATGAGTTCAACCCCAAAAACGAATAAAACCTGGGCCAGAGAAATCACTCTGGCGTTGCAGGAGGCGAATACCCTGTTAAAGGAAACCGAGCAGGAACTTGGAGAGAAAATTGAAAATCGTCTGTTTACTTCTGCACCAGTTATGGCCATGAAAAATCGTAATATTGATTTTACTCAGCGAGAAGATGCGATTAATTATGCTTGCGAAAGTGTTGTTTCAATGCTCAGGCATTATCCGGAGCTAAAAGATAAAGAAAAGCGTTGTTTTGTTCATGCTTATGTAGACACCCACATTTATCTAAAATTGTTTAAACAGTCAAAGTCAGAAGATCTTTTTTATTACCTGGAAAACAAGGAAATTATCGAATCCTGATTTTTCTATTGTTGTAGAAAATGGTTCAGTCAGTTAATGGCATAAAGCTGAAAAGTCTCTTTCCAGCAGCTTGCTATCGCCCAGATTCAGCTCGACCAGCCTGCGTAAATGAGTGATGCTCTCAAGGTCAATATTAGTGCAAACAAGTCCCAGATGACTATTTTCCTGATGAGTAAGTTCTAACTGCATAGTAATGACATGCTCTGCGTCGTCCAGTTGCAGGTTTAGCTGGCAAGCCTGACCCACTTTAAGTGCTATTGGCTCGGGCAGATTGATTAACGCACCATGTAATGAAAGGTCGATAACACTACATTTTATTAGATGGCCTGAAGACTCAAGCGTTGCTTCGCTTTTGAAATTGACCCGGTTAAAGTTTCTGCGTTCCTGATTCAATGGCTGTTTTCGCCTCTATAACTGATCTACCTGATTATAAATTTAGCACATTAACTCCACGGTTAACGACTTTTATTAAAAACATTATTTAACTTCTTGATTTTTATAAAAATTAATTGATTGTTTGGTAATTGGCGATGATCGGTTAATATAGCGTCATCTTAATAAGCGAGTTATTTAAATGACCATTCAATGGTATCCGGGCCATATGCACAAAGCCCAGAAAGAAATAAAACAGGCGTTGCCGGGTATTGATCTGATTATTGAAGTTATTGACGCCAGGATCCCTTATAGCAGTTCAAACCCTGTCATTGCAGAGCTTGCAAACGATAAGGGGTTAAATAAACCGGTTATAAAGGTGATGAACAAGACCGATCTTGCTGATCCTGAGATAACTCAGCAGTGGTGTGACTATTTTGAAAACCAGCAAGACGTCAGGGCGCTGCCTGTAACGTCTCATAAGCCAGAACAGGTTAAAAAAATCACAGGATTATGCCGTAAACTTGCTCCGGCACGAGTCGATAAAGAGTTACCGGTCAGAGCTATGATTATGGGGATCCCTAATGTCGGAAAATCCACCATTATTAATATTTTATCGGGAAGAACGATAGCTCGGGTTGGTAACGAACCAGCTGTCACAAAACGACAGCAACGGATTGATCTGTCTGGAGGGGTTACTTTATTTGATACCCCGGGCATTTTATGGCCAAAAATTGATAATAAAAACAGTAGCTATCGACTGGCAATATCCGGTGCGATTAAAGATACCGCATTGGAATATGATGATATCGCCTTTTATGCGTTGGAGTATTTTGCTCAGGCTTATCCAGAAAAGCTTCTTGAGAAATTTAAACTGGAACAGCTGGAGCGAGAGACTGTTGATAATCTGGAGGCTATCGGACGGTTAAGAGGTTGCCTGTCTGCTGGAGGAAGGATTGATCTTGATAAAGTTTGTAAAATTCTTGTTCATGAATTTCGCTCTGCATCACTGGGAAAAATCAGCCTTGAAACACCTGGCATGATAGAAAAAGAGCTGGTTGAAGTTGCGGAACAATTGCGCATAAAAGAAGAAGTGAAGGTCAGTCGCAAAAAAAGCTATAAGAAAAAGAGACGCTAATGTTTGAGCAGCAAAATCTGATTGAAATTGCCAATAGAACGATGCCATTTGGTAAGTATGCCGGACGAAGGTTGATAGATCTGCCTGAGCCCTACCTGGTCTGGTTTGGTCAGCAGGGATTTCCAGATGGCAAATTAGGCGTATTGCTTCATCTGACTTTAGAAATTAAAATTAACGGGCTGGAGAAATTAATTAATCCACTCAAAAAGTGAACTAATAATATTTAATACTGATTGCTTCTATCATGGCGCCATTGGTCAATTTATAAACCACTTCTTTTCCCTCAATGACACGGCCAAAAATGGTATATTTTCGGTCAAGGTGCAGGTTTCTTGCGGTATTAATAAAAAATTGTGAGGTCGCAGTATCTTTACCCTGAGTGGCCATTCCTACCGTCATTGGTTCGTGACTGAGAAAATTGATTTCTTCGCGAATGGTCTTGTCACTGGAGCCCGTTCCATCACCTCTCGTATCTCCGCCCTGGGCAACAAAATTCCCAATCACACGGTTAAAGTAGGTTTGTCTGAAATTACCAGGACTGGCATTATTGATAAAATGCCAGTTTGTATAGGGGGAGTCGGCTAATAGCTTGATTTTTATATCACCCTGGCTGGTTTTAAGCGTTACGATTGAGTTGATGGTTTTAATCACTTCTGAGTAAGCCGGAGAAACGGCTCTGGTTACCTTATCTTCTTTATTATTGATGACTCGTTGAGCATATTGAGAAACTTGTGGATCTGGATCCTGGGTCAGAAATTTAATCAGATTATTAAACTCTGTTTTTGATTTTTTTCTGAGCAGGCTGATCAGACGAATCTTAACAAACGCATTTTTATGTTGAAACAACTTAACAATCCAGCTCATTTCCTCTTTGGAATTTCTTTTTATTAACCCTGACATCGCTTCAACGACCATTGCTGGATTATTATGTTTTAATTTAGATTTTAATAGCCTGATGACTTCGTCAGTATTTAATTCAGAATCGGCAAGGGTTTTGAGAGCGGTTTGTGCGATTATTGGTTTTGATGATATCTGTAGTTTACCAATTTGAATGAGTGCCTGAGGTAAGTTCAAATTAAGAAAGTTACGCAAGGCTCTGATAGATTCCAGAGAAGTTCCCTGATGAGTTGATTCTGAATTTTCAATGAGCCAGGCGAGTAAAGCTCGGTTAGCAGAATGCTGATGAATGCTAATTTTTCCTATCAAGCGGGCCAGTATACTGGCAGACATTGGTGACAGCTTCTGTTGACTGATGGTAAGTAACTGACTGGCATTAATGAAGTTATCAACACCTGGAATTCTATCAATAAAATACCCCGCAGCAGTGGATTGCTCAGAATTACTGGCAAAGCGACTGAGTAAATCGACATAATTAATTTTGGAAAAATCATTTTTCTGTTTTTTGTGAAAGACCAGAGCGATTGTCATTCCCTGAAATAATGTCGCTACTGCTTTTTCATCTTTTTCTCTGGGGAGCTGTTGCAACAGTTTGGTAATGATATTTTTTTCACCAATATTCCCCAGCCCTAGATAGATTTCTTTTTTTACCAGATAATCATTTTCTCTGCTTAGTTGTTGCCATAAAGCAGAAGCTGCTGAAATTTCACCACTAATACCTAATGCAAAGGCCGCAGCCTGCCGAAGTTGTGGTGATGAATTATTCAGAAAAGGTGATATTCGATGAATGATTTTTTTTCCACCGATTCGCCCCAGACCTATAATGGCGATTCTTTGTATCTCTGGATTAATCGATCTCAGCGCTCGGTCAAAGATGCCGGAATTTAAGTATCTTTGATCAACAAAGCGATTAATTTGATGTATGATAGGTTCTTTTGGCGTATCTCTTATAGACTGATTATGAGTGGCTACAGAATGGGTTAATTGCTTCTTACTTTTTGTCTGATTAGCTGATAACTGGTTTGAGGTTTTACCAGCTGACTTGTTTGATAATTGGCTTGTTGATCGGGTTTCTGATTGACTGACTGGTTTAGTTGCTGTTCTGGCTGATGAGCCTGTTTTCTCTGCCTGGATGTTCAGGCTGAAAATTAACCAGAAAAATATAAAGGCTATCAGAGTTAAACATTGAATGCCGACAGTTTTTTTGAATGCTGGTTTCAGACAAAATGATTGCATCGTACATTCCTACAGGTTCATAATATTTCAGGTTAATTAGCGACATTGTCTGATATCTGTGGTGTTTGTACAAGTGAAGTTTGTAAAAGACCGGGCTGGCAACTTATTTCGATCAGGCGCATAATTCAGAGCAGATCGTAGCGTGATACAAGTTCCAGGTTGAAACAGACTACAAACTGGTACAGTTTGTAAGGTAATACAGATTTTAAATAGCACAGGTCAGAAAATTAACACGGTTAATTAAAGGTATAAATTGAGCATGGCACAATATATTTATTCGATGAATCGGGTCAGCAAAGTTGTCCCACCTAAAAAAACAATACTCAAAGATATTTCGCTTAGTTTTTTTCCTGGCGCAAAAATAGGGGTTCTTGGACTTAACGGCTCGGGTAAGTCCACCTTATTGAGAATAATGGCCGGAATTGATAAAGATATAGAAGGGGAAGCCATTCCTCTAAAAGGAATTAATATTGGCTATTTGCCTCAGGAGCCAGAGCTTGATGAAAGTAAAGATGTTCGCGGCAATGTCGAAGAAGGGATTGCAGAAATCAAAAATATTCTCAATCGGTTTGATGAAGTGAGTAATGCCTTTGCGGATCCTGATGCGGATTTCGACGCGTTATTAAAAGAGCAGGCTGAGCTTCAGGATAAAATTGATACCGCTGGTGGCTGGGAAGTTGACCGTATGCTGGATAAAGCTGCAGAAGCTTTACGTCTGCCACCGTGGGATGCTGAGGTGAAACATCTTTCAGGGGGAGAGAAGCGTCGTGTTGCTCTTTGTAAGTTACTATTATCTAAACCTGATATGCTATTACTTGATGAGCCGACCAATCACCTGGATGCTGAATCTGTTGCCTGGTTAGAGCGATTTTTACAGGATTTTAACGGTACCGTTGTTGCCATTACCCATGATCGTTATTTTCTGGATAATGTGGCTGGCTGGATACTGGAGCTGGACCGTGGTCACGGTATTCCCTGGGAAGGTAACTATTCTTCCTGGCTGGAACAAAAAGAGAACCGACTGGAAGTTGAAGAGAAACGAGAAACAGCTCGCATGAAGGCGATGAAAGAAGAGCTGGAATGGGTGCGTTCAAATGCCAAAGGTCGTCAGGCAAAAAGTAAAGCACGTATGGCTCGTTTTGAAGAGCTTTCTTCACAAGAATATCAGACCCGTAATGAAACAAAAGAACTATATATTC
>JADGFG010000071.1 GCA_016743995.1 Kangiellaceae bacterium
GGTTATTGTTATATTCGAACTCCTGAATCACTTCTAGTCCTGCTTTTCTGACATGTGCTTCATAAGACCGTGGATTAATTTTATTAATAAACGTAACCAGCACCTCAAATCGAGAAGCCATCTGAGCTAACGAAAACTCAAAGATGGCTTCAAAAGCACCGTTACCTCTTACGCTGGTATCAACACAAATGGGACCATACTGATAAGAATTATCTGTATTTAATTTTACCCCTGCATAACTTAATTCTGGTAAACCTTTGATCATATGTGCATACATAGGCCAGCTTGACCAGAATTGCCATGATGCTGCCATCACGTAGGCAACCACCTCATTATTTTTAACTGCAATGAATATTCCCTACTCTTTTTCAATCAGATCAATTAATTGCTGATTTGAAAATTCCGTTGTCACAAAACCGTCTTTTTTATCATTCTCAGCGACTGAATCTATCTGATATTTTGCATGCAATTTTAAAATGCTTTCAATGTCTTCAACAGTTGCTTTTCTTAATTCCACAATAAATTCTTCTATTAATCATTCAAGGATTTAATCAGGTGATGGCTTGCTGCTTTTAATTAAAGATTGAAATGCAACAAGCGTTTCCGAAGCGGAAATTATTCTACCATGACCCAGACCGTGAGTTGAAGTTAATGTAACATGGGAGTGTGCGTTTGCCGCTTTTTCGCTATTGTTAATTGGCGCGAATTGATCAAGTTTATCATGAATAATATGCACGGGTCCCTGATAGTTAGCGAGGTGATCTCTGGGATCTGACTCCACAATTTTAAAACCATGCTGACGCTCAAGATCATTCAATATCGTTGTGAGTAGTTTTTGACGAACACCGCTCGCTATAATTTTCTGATTTAGCAGATTAATAAAATCCAGTGAAGGTGCAATCATTAAAAGTGGATAATGTCGCCTGAGTATATTAAGCGCAGCATCTCCCCCCATAGAATGAGTGACAATGGCTTCAACTTCATTACGTTCTTCAACATGATCTAACACATGCCTTAACGCTTTCATAAATAAAAACAGATTAGCAATGTTACCATCACTCTGCCCATGCCCCAGTTGATCGTAAGCAACCGCCTGATAACCCATTACAGAAATTTCTTTCATTAAACCGAATAATTGACTGGCCGCACCAGACCAGCCATGACTTAAAATAATAACAGGCCCTTTGCCTGTTTTATACAACATGACATTACCTTCTGGTGTCGCAAGGCTCTCCTGTTTGATAGCATCTGGAATAACGTTAACCGGGCGACGTACCGGTTTAAGTAGTAGCCTTTTTCCTGACTTAATGCGTTGTGATTCTGGCAACAGTAAAATGGAAGAAGTGACCAGTCGAGTAAGCCACCAGGATAGCCCTTTTGAATCATTGTTCATAAAATAAATCTTGCTACTCATTTTGGAAACCTCATCATTTCTAATCTCTGGCTCGCTAACGCCAGCCAGTAATAAAACACAAAAGCACAGTCGTGCTATTTAGAGTTAAATAAAATTACAGCTTATTTTGCTCAATCAGTAATTTAAACTCATTTTGAAAAAGCGTTCGTTTTTCATCATCTCTGTTCAAGCTAAAATACAATTGAGATCCCAGATATAAAGAATAGATTTTGTAAGCCAGTTGCTGACTATCAGCACTGCTTTTTAGCTGCCTCTGCTTAATACCAGCCTCAATGACTGATTGAATATAGTTAACCCAGTTATTGAGCTGATAATATATTGCTGTTCTTACTGCGCCGGGCTGTTTATCAAACTCTACGGTCGCAGAAATAAAGATGCAATTATGGGCCGAGCCATCAAACCAGTTTAACCAGTTCTGGACCAGTTGTTGTAACTGAGCCAATGGCTCCAATAAAGGATCAATAGGCTTAATAACACGCTCAACAAATAATTCGCTGGCATATTCAATTAGTGCAACCTGAAGATTTTCTTTCGAGTTAAAGTGCGCAAACAAACCACTCTTGGACAAACCGCTCGATTTGGCCAGCTGACCGATTGTCAGACTACCCAGACTGGTCTGTGTGGCCATAGTGAGCGCTTCAGCTAGAATCAATTGTCTGGTTTGAGCGGCTTTACTCAAAATAACCTGCAGTTAAGGTTGGCAAAAAACCATAATAGCACGACCGTACTTTTTGACAAAGTGTTATCTGCCCTATATGGTTAATTTTGCAACAGGATAGATTCAACCGGTCGTGAAAATCAGGAACTGACTAACTGACAAATATAGACCTGAACTTCCTGTTACTCATATTAAAGCGTTAACCAGGTAACGTTCAACAATAAACAGACAGCATAAAATAAGCTCAGACAACAGGTGATATCGAAGGATAAGCAATGAACAGTAATCAGATAACAGAAACAACCCCCACTGTAATAAATGGTTCATCCGTCGAGACATTACTGATGACCGACAGTATTTACGCCATCGTCATTATCATCATCATGCTGATTGCGGGTATTGTGGGTGGTATTGCCGCTTATTACCTGAACGATGCCGATGACAAATCAAAGCGAAGAAGTATGACACTGGGCATTGTCGCCGCCATGATCGTCCCCGTATTTTTAAATATGATATCAAGTCATCTGTTACTGGACGCACAGAAAGAAGTCGATAAACTATTTGTCTTTCTTGGTTTTTGTGTGCTTGCTGCTGTTTTTTCCAGGAATTTTCTGGAAAATATCTACAACAAAGTATTACAACAAGTCGGCAGTATGGGAAAACAGATTAGTAATATGGAGCAGGCAGCCAACGAACCAGACTTACCTGATGAAGATATCGATATGAAGCTGGTTGAAGCAAAAGGCCTGAACGAAAATGAGTTAACTATTCTGCGAATCATTTCTGAAGGCAGATATACCTATCGCAGTTTATCCGGGTTAAAAAAGGATACTGGCCTTGACAGAAAAACTATTGATAACTGTTTGAATACGCTGATATCAAAAACCATGATTAACTCTCGCGTCAATAACAAAAATCAACTCCGATATTATTTATCCAGTGAAGGGCGTAAGGTGCTTGGTGAATTAAGCACTGAGCAAAATGAGTCCATACAAAACTAATACGTTTTTTTACAGTTATTCTGTTTATTTTAACCAGAATTCGTCTGATACTAAAAGCAAACACCGGTACACAAAGTGATGAATCAGTGTTCGAAACCAATCAGGAGTCAACAACAAAATGAGGTATTACAATTGCAAAATATAGATAACAACCTGCCGCTCAGCCCTCGGGTTTCCAATTCAGCTCGACTAAATAATGACTCCTCCCCAACTTATTTTGGGCAAGAAAAAATAATTTATTCTCAAAATACAAACAATGAAGCTCTAACAAGTTTTTTAGCTGAAAATAATATTCACCTTAATAATGTACTGACTGAAAAAAACAATTCTGATATTGAAGGGGATGTCAGTGATGCTCCTGGTAGTGAAACAGAAACAGAAACTATAAAACATTACAGCTTGTTAGAAACAAGCGCTTACAGTTATTAATGCTGAAACAGTTAACTATTTTTAACAGGCACCTGCTTTTAGTAGCTGCCTTTTATTTAGTGTAAACAACTAATTCAATCGTATACATAGACATTTAATGTTAGCAAAATACTTCTTTAACGCTCGAAAGCGGTATACTCTCAAAAAACCGTAACTGATAATCACTAGCTCGCAAATCAGAATTTTTAACAGAAACAGCCATGCAGTGCTCCTTGCTCGGATACATCAACCAGCTAGACCAGTTGACTGATGCATCATTTCTATTAGCCGCAAAATTAAGCTGAATGTTTGAATTAATGGCTATTCTGGTTTCAGCAATCGTTTCGGTTGCCAAATCAGTTTCCTCTGCTTCAGATTCATGTTCAGATTCAGGCCCAGGTTCCGATTCAGAAAGCATATTAGCAGCAACGCCTGCTTTCCCTATTTGGAAACTAAAATCTGACAGGGGAATAAGCAATCCCTGACCACAAGCTTTAATGTAAGACTCTTTAAGTGTCCAGTACTCAAAAAATCGCGACATCTGTTGCTCTTCTGACAAATTAAACAAAGCTTCAATTTCATTTTCTGAAAAGTAATGACGGGCGATAGATAAAGCATTATTACTACGGTTAGCCGACTCAACATCACAACCAATATCATGATTTAAAGTAACAGCACAAACAATCATATCTTTACAATGACTGAGGTTAAAGCGAAGTGGTATTGGTGGATTAATAATTTCAGGTTTTCCGTATTCACCTTTTTTAAAGCGCCACTCACTCGCTTGCACATCCGCATAGTGAGATAACAGATCTCGTACAAAAGCACGAGTAACCAGCGCTGAGTGACGGTCTTTCTCAAAAAGAAATTTTTGCTGCTTTTGCTTCTCTTCCAGTGTTAATAGAGCGTTATACCGATTAAGTAACTCCTTTGAGTGGCAACCTTCAGGTTTGCAGATCCATAAGTGAATCTCATCTGGATGTAGCTGCATTTTCGTCGGAAAGTGAGAAAGCATATTGAAACAGGATGTAAATTCTATTGATTTATTTCAGCAGTTTACTACAGATTAGTGATCAATTTCTTTTCATATTAAAAATTATTAGCTGTTTATTCACAAGATAAGCCCTAAGCACGCTATTTTTCTTTTTTTATCTCATATTAATAATAGATACACGGAGAAGCTGACCGATTAATATCGACGAACCATGCAGAAAAGCAATAATAACAGATAGCCTCTGAAACTAAATATTGAATGATAACAAATTCAGAATCAGAGACTTTTAAACAACCTGAAATTTATACTCGTTCAAATACCGTTGCAATACCCTGGCCCAGACCAATACACATGGTGGCCACTCCAAGCGTCGCATCTTTACTTTGCATAAGTCTAAGCAAAGTCCCAGAAATTCGAGTACCAGAACAACCCAGAGGATGACCTAAAGCAATCGCTCCCCCATTAAGGTTCACTTTTTCCTCAACCACATCCAGTAAGCCCAAATCTTTTAAAACCGGTAAAGATTGCGCAGCAAAGGCTTCATTCAGTTCCCACAAATCAATATCAGCGGTAGATAAACCAGCGCGGGCAAGTGCTTTCTTAACTGCTGGTACCGGACCATAACCCATAATGGCAGGATCGCACCCCGCCACTCCCATACTTTTAATTCTGGCAATCGGTGTTAACCCTAACTCACCCGCTTTTTCTGCACTCATGACTAGCATGGCTGACGCACCGTCAGATAAAGCTGAAGCATTACCGGCAGTCACCGTACCTCGTGGATCAAAAACCGGACGAAGCTGGCTGAGCCCTTCAAAACTGGTTTCCGGGCGAATCACTTCATCATAATCAAATTGCTTTAATGCGCCTTTGTCATCATGACCTTCCATGCCAATAATTTCATTTTTAAATGCGCCACTGGTTGTCGCAGCATGAGCTCTTTGATGAGAACGAACGGCAAACTCGTCCTGAGTTTTTCGATCAAAACCATGCATTTTACCCAATAATTCGGCTGTCAGTCCCATCATGCCAGAACCTTTGGCTGAGTGTCTGGCTATTTGTGGCGCAAAATCAATGCCATGATTCATGGGTACATGCCCCATATGCTCAACACCACCCACGATAAAAATATCACCATTATTAGTCTGAATAGACTGACAGGCACTATGCATGGCCTGCATAGAAGAACCGCACAATCGATTAATGGTCTGGCCTGCAACAGAATGAGGCAGCTCAGTCATTAATGCCGCATTTTTCGCAATATTAAAACCCTGCTCAAGCGTTTGCTGTACACATCCCCAGATTACATCTTCAACTTCCGCCGGGTTAACGGCAGCATTTCGATTAAGCAGCTCCTGCATCAGTTTTGCACTTAATACTTCAGCACGAACGTTTCTGAACATACCGCCTCTTGAGCGCCCCATGGGGGTTCTGATTGCATCTACAATGACTACATCTTTCATCTTTATTTCTCCCAGTTTATCTCTTTCTCGATTGGCTCGAAAGAAAGAGAACGGTATGCGTTAAGCGGTATAAAAGGTTTTGTTTTCTTCGGCCATTTTTACTAACAATACTGGCACTTCGTAGGCTCCGCCCAGGTGAGTATATTTTTCTGCAACAGCAACCAGGTTGGCAATTCCCATTTCATCGGCATATTTTAACGGTCCTCCTCTAAAAGGAGGAAAGCCTAATCCGAGAATTAATGCCATATCACACTCGGCTGCCGTATCAACAATACCTTCGTCCAGACAACGGACTACTTCAAATATTAGCGGTAACATCATACGCTCAACAATTTCCTGGTCGTCAAATGCTTTATCTGGCGAACCAATAATATCAAAAACGGCTTCATCAACGACTTTCTGTGGACGTCCTTTCTTATCCTTTTGATAGGCATAAAAACCGCTCCCAGATTTCTGACCATATCGTTTAGCCTGATAAAGCTTTTCCAGCACATCACCTTCAAGCGGGCTCATGCGCTCAGGATATCCCGCAGCCAGAACATCAACACAGTGATAGGAAGTATCAATTCCAACAACATCGAGCAAATAAGCAGGACCCATTGGCCAACCAAAACCAGCCATCACTTTATCTGTCTGGCGGAAATCAGCACCTTCTTTTAATAACAGACTAAAACCACGTAAATAAGGAAATAAAACCCGATTCACGTAAAAGCCCGGACAATCCTTAACAACAACAGCAGATTTACCTATGGCGGTTGCATAAGCAACGGTAGCCGCAACGGTTTCATCACTGCTCTTGCTACCACGAATCACCTCAACTAACGGCATTTTGTGTACAGGATTAAAGAAGTGCATCCCACAAAACTGAGCAGGTCGTTTTAAATTGGTAGCCAGTAAATCGATTGAAATAGTCGACGTATTAGAAGTTAAAATGGCATCATTTCCAATAACGGCTTCAACTTCCTGAAGTACAGAATCTTTTATTCCGGGGTTTTCAACGACAGCTTCGACCACAAGATCGGCCTGTTTAACAGAAGCATATTCCAGTGAGGGTGTAATACTGGCAACAACTTTTGCTAGCTTTTGAGTGCTTACTTTACCCAACTGTACCCCTTTATTCAGTATTTTTATCGCTTCGTTCATTCCCAGGTCAAGCGCGGCAGTATTAATATCTTTCATGACCACCGGAATACCTTTATTGGCCGACTGATAAGCGATTCCGCCACCCATTATCCCGGCACCAAGCACCGCTGCAGATTCAACTTGCTTTTCTGCCGTTTTGGCTGCAATTTTTGCTTTTTTCTTTATCAGTTGATCATTTAAGAATATTTGTACCATGGCGCGTGCTTGAGAGGTCTGGCATACGTTAACAAAACCTTCGTGCTCAACAAGTAGTGCTTCGCTGGCAGGCATACCGGCTGTTTCTTCAATCACTCGGATTGCTTCCATAGGGGCAGGGTAATGAGGAAGCGCTTTTTGACCAACCACACCTTTAGCTGTGTTAAATGCCATAGTCGCTTCGAGCTTATTCAGTAGCAACGGTCCTTGTTTCTCGGCGCGACGATTTTTCCAGTCCAGTCTGCCAGCAACTGCATCCTCAGCCATTTGTAGCGCGACCTCTCTGAGTGCCTCAGGGGTAGTGACAGCGTCAATGGCACCGACTTTCAGTGCCGCTTCTGGCTTATGATTTTTTGCCATAGCAATCCATTCAATCGCATTATCGCTACCAATTAAACGTGGCAAACGAATGGTACCACCAAAGCCGGGAATAATACCTAGTTGAGTTTCTGGTAATCCCATTCGAGCCGCATCAGAAGCAACACGGAAGTCACAGGCCAATACCATTTCCATACCTCCTCCCAGAGCAAATCCATTGATTGCCGCTACGGTAGGAAAAGGAAGCGCTTCAAAATGACTAAAAATTCTGCCAGCTTGCGTACACCATTCAAGTACTTGCTCTCGTGGCTGAGAAAACATGCCCAGAAACTCGGTGATATCAGCACCAACAATAAATACTGGTTTTGAACTGGTAATAATGGCACCACGAATATCATCAGCTTTATTAAGTATTTCGGTAACCTTTTTTAATTCGAGCAAAGTCGCATTATCAAATTTGTTAACGGATTCGTTTTTATTATCAAAAATAACTTCGACTATACCGTTGTCCAGCATTTGACAGCGAAGTGACTGACCATCGTAGTTCATGGGTGACTCCATTAGTTTAAGGGGTTACGCTGTTACCTGATATTGCGGCGGCATGACTTATTATTGATTGCTGCTTTAACCTTAGAAAGTCATCCATTGCCAGACCAGAGTAACCAGTGTTTGTAAAACAAACCCGATCGATTATAACAGCTTGTTTTAAAATTTAAACAAGCGTTTGAATTTTTACAAATGATATCTCAAAGCAGGTTATCCAGGACTTCGTTTATTTTCGTGAAAGCCCCATGAAACCGCACATTCACGACAAAAAGGAGATAAGTTGTGTGACCGGGAGTATTAAAAGTAAAATAAGGAATCATCCTCACAGGGAAACCAATACGACCATGAAAACCATAGAGGAACAACTTTCAACCTACAAATGTGTTCACTTAAACCCCATTAATGTAAAGACACACTTTGTCGGCGTTCCACTGATTATCTGGTCATTAACCTTATTATTAAGCCTGGTTTCAGTACCGGTACCTTTATTTTTCTCGTCTGCTGTACCCAGCATAGGGCCAATACAGGAACTTAGCCTGGCCATCATTATTCTCTGCCTGATTTCCATTTATTATTTACTACTACACAGGCTAATTGCCATCGGATTGTTATTTTTTATTTTACTTATGCTGGTTTCCGCACAATGGGCAGCTCAACTGGACAATGCTCAATGGATTGCACTGGCTGTTTTTGTTATTGCCTGGATTATTCAGTTTATCGGACATTATTACGAAAAAGCCAGGCCAGCATTTTTTGATGATATTAACCAGTTACTGATAGGCCCCCTGTTTTTAATTGCTGAGCTCTATTTCCTGATGGGTTTTGAGAAAAATCTGAATAAAGAAGTAACTCTGCTGGCCATAGAAAAACGTAAGAATATCGACGCTAAGATTAAAATTGATAAAAACTGAATCACGTTGCGCCTTTGCTTTAAAGACTATAAGATAGCCAGGCCTAAAAAAAACCGCCATTCGAATCATTATGCCTTCTTATCTGGTGCCAGAATTTGCTGTTGATGTTGAAGAAACCATAAAAAATAGCCAGTTTATAACCCGCGTTCGATGTGTCAATACCGCTGAGGCAGCAAAAGACTTTATCAGAGAACTGAACAAAACCTGGCCAGATGCAACTCACCACTGCTGGGCCTATATTGTTGGAAACCCCACATCAACAACACTGATCAGTTGTAGTGATGACGGTGAACCTTCTGGTACTGCAGGCAAGCCTATGTTGAACATCTTACAACATTCTGGCATTGGTGATATTGTCGCTGTTTGTACACGCTATTACGGTGGTACCAAACTGGGCACCGGCGGCTTAACCAGAGCTTATGGTGGTGGTGTTAAGCTGGCGCTTGAGAAAGTCACACTCAAAGAAAAAATTGAGTATCGGCCGTTACAATTTTCACTGGATTATGCTCAACTGAAAGATTGCGAACATTTGTTAAAAAGTTATCAAACTGAAAACCTGGTACTGGATTACCAGACAAAAATTCTGGTTAAATTAGACATTGCCGTGGAAGAACACAAAGCTTTCAAGCAAGCACTCAATAATAAACTAAAAGGGCAGATAGAGTGGAATACTACGTATTAGTCAAACAATTGCATATGTCAGCGGCATCAATTTCATTGCTGGGATTTTTAGTTCGTGGCTACTGGATGATAAGAAATAACCCCTGGCTGAATGCGAAACTATCCAGAGTTTTACCGCACATTGTTGATACCATTTTATTAGGTTCGGCAATTTATCTTGTAATTGCCAGCAAAATGTATCCTTTGAGTGTTAACTGGGTAACAGCCAAAGTGATACTGCTGATTGTTTATGTTATTGCCGGTAGCTTTGCTTTAAAGCGAGGAAAAACAAAAACAATAAGGATTATGGCACTTCTGGTTTCGATATTAACAATCTTATCAATCTTTGCCATTGCGGGCATTAAACCGGCGCTGACCTTTTTGTCCTAGGACTTCTCAATTTAACCAGGTGTTTTACAATAGATTACGTATTACACCTATAAATTAACTTTGCATGAGACTAAGATTGAGTCAGTTTTAGCTTTCTAAATCAAGATAATGCCATTCAATATTTCACCTTTTAAAAATGCAGTAGGTAATGCAAAAAAAGTACATAATGAAGCAACTCCTCTTTTACCGAAAAGCAACAGTATCGGGCATGAAGTTAAAGAAACACGCACGGACTCAAAAAGGAAGTTATCCTCGTTAAAATCTCTACCTGAACGGGTAAAAGATAAAGTAAAAAAGCTGTTCGAAGATCCTAACGATAATCCTGAAAAATGTTGGAATAACAATTTGTTAATCAAAACAGCAGAGGAAAGAAATGTACAGAAAATCAAACAGTTATTGAGCATTAAGAATATTTTAAAGCATATAAACACACGAGAAAGCTACATGGGGGATTCTCTATTAGCTGCAGTTAAAAAAAATAAGCAAAGTGAAATATTCAAATTATTAGTGAATGCCAGGGCTACGGACAATGATTTATTCTATGAGCTTGTTCGAGATCAGGATGCTTCTAATCCAATCAATGAATATACGAAAATGCTCATCGACGCAGATCAGTCTCACTTTTCAGACAGCATGGGAAATTCTCTAATCATGTATGCGATTAAGCATAAAAAAATGCCTATTATTAACTATTTGTCTGATAACATTAATAAAGAATTATTTCTTAATAGAGTCAGCTACAGAGAACGTGTCAATAACGAAGGTCAAAGCATGCTAATACTGGCTGCGAAAACAGGCCTTGCAGAAGTTGTTCAGAAAATAATTAAAGACCCCGTCAATATTCAACTCAAAGATCATAATAAAAAATCAGCGTTAGACTACGCGATTGAGAACCAGGATAAAGAAGCTGTAGAAATTCTGACCAAAGCGCTTACTACGAATCATTAGTCATTAACTGTTTATCTTTCTTTTGCCAGATTTGATTAAGCCACTGCTGTAATTTAATTCGAGTATTTGAATCTTCAATGTAATTGCCAGAAACTTCCTCTGGTATTTCTATTACCTGAGCATGAAGTTTTATTCGAGTCACTTTACCACACAAAAACTCCCAGAAACTGAAAGCTTCATTTTCCGGGTAACTGATAGTTACATCGACAATCTGCCTTATCTCATTGCCCATTAATGCCAGAACATAGCCAATACCGCCGGATTTAGGTTTAAGCAAATTGGCATAAGGTGAATTTTGTCGCTGTTGCTTCAAAGTGGTAAATCGAGTGCCTTCGGCAAAATTCATTATCGATATAGGCGTAGACTTAAATTTTTCACACGCCTGCTGAGTTGTTTCAAAATCCTTACCTTTCTTATGTGGATTTTTCTTAAGATACGATTTGGTGTAACGTTTCATAAATGGAAAATCCAGCGCCCACCATGCCAACCCTAACAAAGGTACCCAGAATAGTTCCTGTTTTAAAAAGAATTTAAGAAAAGGAATTTTTCGATTAAAACAACGCTGAAGTGCAAAAATATCAACCCAGCTCTGGTGGTTGGCTGTAACGAGATACCACTCTCTGGTAGAAAGATTCTCTGGGAGCGCTACGTCCCACTGGATATTCATGTTTACCCGAATAAAAAATACATTAGCGGTTATCCAGGTTGATGCCATAGTATTTAATAGTCGATTACAAGCCGTGGTGACTACTTTTACCGGAATTAGTGCTTTGACCAGAGCGAATATCAAAATTGGACCAGACCAGAAAATGGTATTGGTAATCAACATAAATGAAGTGAGAACTCCAACCAACGGAGCCGGTAATATTTTTGACAGCATATTCTTTTATTTCAACTTGTAATCTGATTAATTGCCCGTTCAAGTAAATACCTGCTTTTACTCACTCTGGTCACGTGTCATCCATTTAAATCTGGCTAATTAAATTAAGAGGCGTAATTATACGCATTTATCTACATTCTGCCTGAGAACATCAGCAATAACCAGTTTCCAATTCTATAGTATATGCATCCAACTAACCACAAAATGACAAAATGAACGAAATAAATGAATGTAATCAATATGATACTTCCATCGCTCGAATTTTGAACTCGCTCTGCTCAAAGTCAACACCTATACTCCCTGAACCTATGGAATATGGTAGAATAGGCTCATTAGTTAATGAAACGAATACCGATATCATCCGATAATTGAGAGACGAATATGTTTGACGCAAAAAAAATTGACGAGCTGGCCAGCAAATTCAGTGATGCGATTCCACCTGGCGCAAAAGCTTTTCAAGCTGATATTCAGGAACAATTTAAGCAGGTTTTACAATCCGCTATTTCAAAACTGGATCTGGTTACCAGAGAAGAATTTGATACACAGACAAAAGTACTGAGTAAAACTCGTCAAAAAATTGATGACCTGGAAAAAACAGTCGCTGCATTAGAGGAAAAAATAAGATAACTTATCAATAAAAAATCAGTTCTAATTTTATTTGTCTTGTAATGCGCTCTGGTAACGCTTTCTATTAGTCACAAATTGAGTAAATTCTTTCACCGGCATGGGTTTGGCAAAATAATAGCCTTGAATAAAATCGCACTGAATACCCTGTAAATGTGAGAATTGATCTTTTTCTTCTACCCCTTCAGCAACAACTTTTATGCCCAGTTTATGTGAAAGCTCCACCATCGCTTCAACAATAGCCGAGTCTCGATTATCAGTGACCAGATGATCGATAAAACCTTTATCAATTTTTAGAATATCTGCCGGAAAATTTTTCAAATAACTCAGTGAAGAATAACCTTTACCAAAGTCATCCAGTGCCACAGAGATCCCAAGATTCTTCAGCTCGTTTAATAAATGGCTATTATGTTCTACGTGTTCAATCATAATGTCTTCGGTTAATTCAATTTCAAGGTGACGCGCTTCCAGAGAACTGGCCTGAAGTGCCATATAGATATTCTCTTTTAGACTACCAGCCTTAAAATGTGAGCCAGATATATTAACTGAAAAACGCAACATACCATATTCATCGGTCAGGGTTTTCGCAAGCACACAAACTTGTTTTAATACCCAACTCTCAACCCCGGTTAATAACCCTAAGTCATCTAGCAAGGGAATAAAAATAACCGGAGAAATCAATCCATACTTTGGATGGTTCCAACGAAGCAAAGCTTCCGCACCAGCCACTTGCTCTGTTCTGGAACAAATTTGTGGCTGCAGATGAATATCGAATTCACCGTTGATAAGCGCTCTTCTCAGATTTTTTTCTAGTTCCAGTTTAAGCCTTGCCTGTTTATCAAGCTCTCCAGTAAAAAACTGAAATTTATTACGGCCCAGCTCTTTGGCTTTATGCAAGGCTGAACTGGCACTTTTCAACAAGGTTTCTGAACGAGTACCACACTCTGGGAAACTGGCAATACCAATGCTGGCAGTAATAAAAAACTCGTGGTTTCTGATATTAAATGCAGAAAGCATAGACTCCTGAATTTTTTCAGCAATATTTGCAGTATTTCTGCTTGAACCGGAGTTCTCTAGTAAAATAGCAAATTCGTCATTACCCAGCCGGGCAACAATATCGGTTTCACGAACGGCATTCAACAAACGTTCAGCTGCCATTTTAAGTAAAATATCACCAATTTCATGGCCAAGAGAGTCATTAATCAGTTTAAACTTATCCAGATCGATGACCAGAATGGCAAACTGTGCCTGAGAGCGCTTGGCCAGACTGATTGAATGCTCAAGGTGTTTATTTAACAAATACCGATTAGCCAGGCCAGTCAATTGATCATGGGTTGAAAGGTGAGATAATTTTGCTTCAGTTCGTTTTCTCTGCAAAGCGTGTTGAATTGAATGATTAAGAAAAGTCTGCGTTAATTCGTTTTTAGGTAAACAATCATCAGCACCAAGCTGAATCACCTTATTGTCAATCTCTTGCTCAAATTGATCCGTTAAAAATATCGTAGGCTGTTCCTGATTCAGCCTTAAAATAGTATCAAGAAGGGCAATAGATATTTGTGTTTGTGAAGCACAACTAATTAATAATACGTCATAATCTATCTTTTTAAGTTGTTCAGGTATAAGCGAAGTGAGTAACTGAATCTGATAGGACACCGCTTGAGCCGATAATAATATTTCTTCTAATTTCTGAAAGTCCTGATGATTACTTTCTACGATTAATATTTTGATCATTCTTCTGGTCAAATATCCTTCCAATACTACGCTGAATATTGATTTTGTTGGTCCAGGTTGATAGTTTTATACCGCCAAATTTAGCCCGATTATGTTTTGCAATCCCTTAAGTATAGGCATAATCTGATGATTTAACTGATTATTCTTATTTTTAGTTAAGGCTATTCAAAGAGCCAGATAATAAAGGTACTTCTATGACAGAAACGCAGAATATCCCCAAACTCCTTATAAATCAGACAAACCAGCGCAACAGCAATCGATGAACTAATCTACCGTAAGGAGGATAAATAAGCTTAATCGGATTTATTTTACGTCGTTTAAAAACAGATTTAATTTTTGAAAAGGTTAAAAATCCTTCTCTGGCGTGATAATTTCCCATACCAGAATGGCCAACCCCACCAAACGGTAAATCATTCTGTGCCACCTGTGTCACCGTATCATTAATGCAAATGCCACCCGAGATAGTGTTGTGCAAAACATGCTGCTCCAGCTTTTTATTATGAGTAAATAAATACAGCGCAAGGGGTCTGGGCTGGGTTTGTACGTAATCAATTGCCTGCTGTATATTGTCGTAGGTAATAACAGGGAGTATTGGGCCAAATATTTCTTGCTGCATCACATCCATCAAAGAATTAACACCAGTGACCAATGTCAGCGGCATCAGCCGAGTTGACGCATTAGAATATTCAACCAGAGGGATCAGCTCAGCCCCCTGGCTTTTTGCGTCTTTTAAGAGCTCAGTGAGACGTTGATACTGGCTATCATTAATAATTGAAGTAAAGTCACCACTTTCAAAGTCAGGATAACGCACGTTAAACTCTACTTTTGCCGCCTTAATAAACGCTGCCAGTTTATCCTTCGGACACATCAGGTAATCTGGCGCAACACAAGTTTGACCGGCATTCAGGCTTTTACCATAAATAACACGGCTGGCAACAAGTTCTGGCGAAGCGTCAGGGGCCATGATAACCGGGGATTTACCGCCAAGCTCCAGAGTAACTGGCGTCAGGTTTTGTGCCGCAGCAGCCATCACATACCGGCCAGTCTGAGTGGAACCGGTAAAAAGTAAGTGCGCAAATGGCAGGCGCGCAAATGCTTCAGCAACAGAAGTATCACCTTCAATAATGCGTAATTCATCTCGCGTCAATGCTTCTTTAAGAATCTGAATAATAATCCGGTTGGCGTAAGGACTGTGCTCCGAGGGCTTCAACATCACTCGGTTACCTGCAGCAATCGCCGATATAACAGGGCTCAGAGAGAGAAGTACCGGGTAGTTCCATGGTGCCATAATGCCAACAACGCCAACAGGTTGGTAGATAATACCCGCTTTTGCCGGTTGAAATAATAAAGAGACCGAACGTCTTTCTGGTTTCATCCACTGACGTAAATGCTTCAGGGTATAATCAATTTGCATCATGACGGGAATAACATCCGCCAGTAAGCTCTCATCATTAGAACGACAGCCAAAATCTGCCTCAATCGCTTTTAACAGGTTAGATTGATGTTTGCTAATGGCTTTTTTTAAAGCCCTGAGCTGCTGTTTTCGTAATGATTCTGTTGGATTGGGAGATTTATGACACGCGTCAGATAATGCGGCAAAAGCTTCACGAGCTTTTTGTATTTGAATGCTATTTCTGGCCACCTGCCTCTCGGTCGCCTGCTTTTCAGCCTCAGAGTTCATTGGATTACCTCTTATACTGCTTTATTTTTTATCGCCAGATATCTGAATACTTGTCAGGCCGAATACTGTAATGCTGTAGCAATATCAACGTATCGGTATCCTGTAGCCAGTAGGCTACAGACCAGTTTTCATTAATTATCTGATTGTTTATCATCCACATTGACTTATTTCTGTACTGATTTTATTCAGTCAGTCGATTAGCGTCAATCCTTTATCCGAACATATTTGAATAAAATCAAGTGTTATAAAAATGAGGTCAGACAAGTGATCAGGTTAACCGGTAAGGCTAAGCGTAGAGTTTTTGCAACACTGCAAGAATATGATCGGCTGGTGATAGTTTGCAATAAATGAAGCGAAATGCAATCGAGCAGGTGTTTAACTACTCCGCATTAATTTCCTGTTATATTTACTTATCTGAACTTTTTTGTTCTACAGACAAGTCATTGCAGATGGCACAGTTTATATTTTTACGGTAATTGTATACTCGCCTCAAAGCGAACACTAGTATCGATATAACGGACCACATGATGCCAAATTCTATTGAATATTCAAGCGTTCTACCTTTGAAGTATTGAACACCTGCAAATAATGTAAAAACTACTGGCAGAGCCAAACAATATTGGTAAATCCATTTTTTTACTGGCATATGGCTAATTTAGTCCTCTGTTTTGTAGGTAGCGTCTAAATAATCGACTTAAAACTATTGGTTAGAATAAAACACAAAAGCCAACTACTTTAAATCCCTGCTTTTTCTTGTTATGTGCGTTACAGTTTTTTCCACTTTACTTTCGCAGATTGATTCATATATCTATATGTTTAACGCCTGTTTCACTAACTAATGTGAGCGTACTAATATGAAATGAACTGTTTTTACATGAACAACAGCATTAATGACATTTCTGGTCATTTGTGCCAGAAAACAAGAAATTAATCGTTGAAGCTTCTTCATAATCTTTATCAGATAAATAGCTTAACTCATAAAATGGAGCTGTTACCCTGATAGCCTTTATTGCTAATTGATTAAACTCTGCATTACCACTTGATGATTTTAGTGTAATACTTATTATTTCTCCGTTTCTTGCTAACACAGTGATTAACCTGACACTGTTACCCAGATATTTTTTTTCGCAAACCCATTTAGCATTGTCGAAGACCCTGTTATAAATTTGCTTCGCGCACGAATTTACACTGTCACATGAAGTGTTTTTTGTCAGAGATTTGGAATTCACATACCCCTACATCACAATTAGCAGCCATAATGATATTAAGGTTCGAAACAACCTGCTTACCCCATAACGCTTGCCTCTTTTAAGGCACTTTGTTCTAGCCTTCAATAACACGGCTGCTCATGCTCAGATAACAATTTATTGAGACAGTATCAATCATAATAACCGGCAGCTTCATTATTGGTCATCCGAACCATAGCGCAAGCGACTTTCAATCCAGCAAAAAACTTCGCTTCACCGATGACTCGTTTTCGAATAGCAATAACCCCAATGTGCCTCTCTTCAGAAAAATCCTGTACATAAACAGATACCCGAACTTCCTGGCCTTCAATTGAAATTAGCTTTTCTTGGTTTCTCAAAACCATAAGTTCATACGGTGAGAGCCGAGCCAGGCGATCAGCTTCCAAATCTACCGCACTCTGAAACAGGGTGTCTAAATCTGGCATAATTACTATCCGTTTTTAGTACGGTATCATTGATAGATTGTCTGATCTTTTTCTTAACGCCAGGCTGAGAGACTTGTTCTCTCCTACGTTTTATTAACTTTAGAGCTTTATTTTTTTAGTTTAAAATATCTACCCCAACAATACTGATCACCCTCATCATGAGTAATATCTACTTTCATACCCGTTGATAGAGCGGTAAATGCAGCAGACAAAAGCGCTTTGATACCTTCAGGAGTAACATTGTTTTGTCCTGAATAGAAAAAAACGCTATTTGTTCCATTTGCTGTGCAAACACTGCTGACTTCTGAGTCAAACCAAACAACAAAACCACCGTGATCAAGTACCTGTACGCTAGTAACAGTTTTATTTAAAGTTGATGCTTTGGAATTTTGCATAAATATAAGGCAGCATATTACTACGCAAAAACTAATTTTCTTCATTCTGTATCCTCCAACAGTTAACAGCTTATTCTGTTCATTAAATCACAAGAAATGAATTACAGAACAATAATTATCAAAGTTTTAATAAAAGCAGTCTATAGTTGTCTGCTTACTTTGCAAGCACAATAACTCTCTTTTAATTGAATCTTATTCGCTCTTAACATACGAATAGATAATTTAGTATCAAATAGTTAATGATTTTCCCTTGCGTAATATACAACATAAACTTGACAACAACTACTTATATAACTAGCATTGCTGCACAAGTTAATCAGGAAGTTGACTAAGATTCGGCAAAAAGACAGCATCGTCAATGTGGAGAGTTCGTTCAAAATATGAGTCATACATTAACTGACTTCTGTACTAATTTGAAGAACGCGTTAATCAATGTAAACGATTTTCATTAACACTGAATTTGTAATTCTGTTGTGAGCGCTCACTATCTAAAAAGTCTCGATAGTTAATAACAAACTTATCAAACAGGCGAATATAATTATGCATTTGTCACCGATTGTTTTATTTTCCTGGCTGAGGAAAGTCATAAAAACAGGTAGAATGGACGCGTCATAAAATATTTAGCAAAAATTATTCAGGATTATCGATTATAGGAGTGTCTGAAGTGGTGTATCTAAAATGGGGGTTTACGGAACAGGAATGTCTGAAACTATGCATCTTAAGTGAGCATGTCTTGAATGAGCGCGTCTGAAATGAGTCTCTCACCAATTTTAAAAGGTCTTAATCCGGCTCAGAATGAAGCAGTAACCGCTGAAAATGCGGCCATTTTAGTGCTCGCCGGTGCTGGTTCAGGAAAAACTCGTGTGCTGGTCCACCGAATCGCCTGGCTAATCACAAACCAGAACTTATCGCCTTATGCCATTCTCGCGGTGACATTCACCAATAAAGCAGCTAAAGAAATGCGCTCACGGGTTGAAACCGTACTGGGACGATCAGCTTCTGGTATGTGGATTGGCACTTTTCATGGGTTAGCTCATCGAATGTTAAGAGCACATGCCAGAGATGCTGAATTACCAGACACTTTTCAAATTCTGGATTCTGATGATCAGTTAAGAGTCATAAAACGGGTTATGAAAGATCTTAACATTGAGGAATCTCAATGGCCCGCCAGACAAGCACAATGGTTTATCAACCAGCAAAAAGATGATGGAAAGCGCGCCGTAGATATCCCGCAAAACGGTGAATTATTTACCGTCATTCACGGAAAAATTTATACTCAATATGAGCGAGCTTGCAAAATTGGTGGATTAGTTGATTTTGCTGAACTGCTGTTGCGCTCTTTTGAATTACTCCGCGATAATCAACACTTAAGAGAACACTACCAGGAACGTTTTAAACACCTGCTGGTTGATGAGTTTCAAGATACTAATGGCATTCAGTATGCGTGGCTGCGCCTGATTTCTGACAGGCAGCATTGCGGCGTAACCATTGTCGGTGACGATGACCAGTCAATCTATGGCTGGCGTGGCGCAAAAATTGAAAATATTCAACGTTTTGATCAAGAGTTTAACGACGTAAAAACCATCCGACTCGAGCAGAATTACCGCTCCACTGGCGCAATTCTCAAAGCAGCAAACGCCGTTATTGCCAATAATAGCGAGCGTATGGGCAAAAACCTGTGGACTGACGACAACGATGGGGACGCCATCTCCATTTATGCCGCATTTAATGAACAGGAAGAAGCGCGATTTATTGCCTCTCGAATTAGCGAATGGTTTAAAGAGGGTAATCCTTATCAGGATTGTGCCATTTTATATCGCTCTAACGCTCAATCCCGTGTTCTGGAAGAATTTCTAATACAAAGACAAATTCCTTATCGAATCTATGGGGGGCTTAAATTCTTCGACAGAGCCGAAGTTAAAGATACCCTGGCCTATCTAAGATTAATGTACAACAAACAAGACGATGCCGCTTTTGAACGCGTGGTTAATACACCCACCAGGGGGTTAGGACCAAAATCCGTTGATCTGATCAGACAAAAAGCCAGACAGAACGATATGACTTTATGGCAGGCTGCACAGGCAATTATTCTTGAAAAACAATTAACGCCCAAAGCCTGTCAATCTTTAACCGGTTTTTTAGGTCTGATTGAAAATGGTTACGAACAATTACACGAATTAGCACTATCACAGCAAATCCAGTTAACTATAGAAATAGCTGACCTGATGACTATGTACGAAAAAGAGAAAGGAGAAAAAGCACTCGCTCGTAAAGAAAATCTGGCCGAACTCGCATCCGCAGCACGCGAATTTGATGTCGATGACTATCCTGAATTATTACCCATGACCGCATTTCTGGCCCATGCCTCATTAGAAGCGGGTGACAACCAGGCTGAAAACTATGAAGACTGCGTACAATTAATGACACTACACTCAGCGAAGGGTCTGGAATTCCCACTAGTCTTTATGTCAGGAATGGAAGAAAAATTATTTCCACATGTTATGTCGATGGATGATCCTGACAAACTGGAAGAAGAGAGGCGGCTGGCTTATGTAGGGATAACCCGAGCCATGAAAAAGCTCTATTTACTCTATGCAGAAAAACGTCGCCTCTGGGGGAAAGATACTTATCCCTCAGTGTCTCGGTTCATTCGAGAAATTCCAGCCCAGGTCAAAGAAGAGGTCAGGTTAAACAGCCAGATTAATCAGCCTGTATTTAGTTCGCCAGTTAGCACCAGTGCAGAATCTGATACTCGAGAATATGCACTGGGACAAACCGTTGAACACCCTAAGTTTGGAATGGGTGTCATTCTGAATTTTGAAGGAGAAGGGGATAAAACGGTTGTCCATGTAAACTTTGAAAGTGGAGAGTCTAAGCGACTTATGCTAGCTTATGCCAGACTAACAGCTTGTTAATCTTGTGGTCTGACAAGCTGTCAATTTTGTACGCTTGAATACCATAAGCTGATGATCCTCATGTTCAAGTCACATTACTAAGAAAATTTGATTAAATTTATTATCCTGAAGCGTAGTAGAAGCTATTATTGACAATAAGCCGTTTCTTAAAATAAGGAAGCATTGATTATGTTAGCGTTATTTACCCGATTGCTCAAAATACTCAATTCTGAGCAATCTCCTGCTCAGCTAGCAGCTGCGGTTTCGCTAGCTGCAATTATTGGTATGACTCCCTTACTTTCTCTGCATAATCTGGTCGTCTTTTTTCTGGTACTATTTTTCAGAGTGAACCTGACGGTATTTCTGGTAATGTGGCCAATGTTTACTATTCTGGGATTGTTAATTTCTCCGGTCGCAGAGTCTCTCGGCATCAATTTATTACAGGCAGAATCTCTGGTTCCCATGTGGCAAAGCTTTTACAATACATTACCCGGGCGATGGAGTAATTTCTATTACACTGGCGTTATAGGGTCTCTGACCATATCAACCGGCCTGGCCATTATTTTATTTCCGTTATCTAAATGGCTTATTATCAATTATCGCGAAAAATGGATGAAAAAATTCGAACAATATCAGGTAGTCAAAATGCTAAAAGCTTCAAAATTCTGGCAGCTCTATGAAACTTATAAAAGCTGATTTTAATAAACAGAAATTGTTAGCCCGGTGATAAGTCACTGCCGAATTATCAAAATAACCAGGATCATAACTGAAATCGTCAAAGGTATATGAAATGAAAATTATTCGCTGGTGGGGAATTCTCGCATTTTTACTTATTTTAACAGGGCTTGTATTGCTCTGGTATTTACTAGCACCCGGCCTGATAAAAAATAACATTGAAAAATATGGGTCTCAGGCGTTAGGAGCACGACTGGAGATTTCAAAAGTAGAGTTAAGTCTATTCCCTCTGGCTGTCAGTCTAAACCAGTTAACCGGCGCAGATCCAGATCATCCCATGCAAAACTTGTTTGAATCAAACAAGGTAAAATTTTCTGTTGACGCACAGTCACTACTCTGGAAAAAACTGGTCATTGATGAACTCACACTGGATGGCGTACAAACGGGCACCCAGCGCGCAACAAGCGGCGCAATTAGCAAAGAACAGAAGGAGCGCTGGAAAGAGGAGTCACTGTTTAATTTTACTATTCCAGAAATCAGCCAGGATGATATTAAAAAAGTAATCGATTCAGCTGATTTAATCAGTTTAAAACGGGTAGAACAACTCAAACAGTCTCAAAAAACAATGGAAGCACAATGGAAATCAGCCCTCGATAAAAATGCCTTTGAAAAACGCATCGATGACATTCAGGCTGAATATGACCGACTTGCAAACAGACTTAAAAAAAGCAAGATGAATTTTATTAAAGATCGAAAAGCGTGGAAAAAGCTAAAGAAATCAATTGATGCAGAACGCAAGACTATTGCACAACTGAATCAGAAGCTTAAATCAGATAAAAAAAGCATTGCTGATCAATTAGTTGCCGTTAAGAATGGCCCCAGGGATGACCTGGCAGCAGTAAAAGATCGTTTTGGTCTGGGTAACGGGGTTGATGGCCTGATTGATAAATATCTTGGTGCACAGTATCGCAC
>JADGFG010000072.1 GCA_016743995.1 Kangiellaceae bacterium
GTATTTATGATGTTGTTCCACATGCACATCCGCCCTGGAGATTCAATTCTATCTCGTAGTCTCAATGGATGTACAAATAATTAGTTGTTTTTCTATTTTGTCAGATTACATCAAATATCGGTAATCTGATGTAACTTTATTTGGCCATTTTTTCGATAGGGAGAAAATGTTATGGCTCAGAAACAATCATATATAATCACTACTTCCGAAGATGTTAATGTTAACGAAATAGCAGACGATAAACTGGGTTCAATTATCCAGGGAGCAAATGTTCGAGATTCCGTAGATGTCATGTCAACGGCACATGTTCCTCATGAGCAGGATGTACTCACCAGTCAGGAATTTAATATTATTACGGCAAGTCTCACTTCGACCGAAGCAAAAAAACTTTCAAAAGAAACCGGTATTAAATATGTCGAACTGGATGAAGAGGTTTTTGCAATTGACGAAGATGGTATTGCTACGCTGGACCCCGAAACCGAAGAAGACAGTTCAACCAGTTATTTTGAAAGTAATAACGAATTTGAAAATGAACAGCTGGATAATGATCTTGATGAAGAACCCACCATGTACGACGCTGATATCAGCGACGAAGAACTAGCTCGTCAGGCGGAATTTGAGCTGGAACGCCACGATCACGCAGAAGCAATGATTGATTTTGATATTGATGGTCAACTGATCATGTTAAGTGACGAAATTAATCAGGCATCCGATGCTTTATCAAAAGTTCAGGATATTAGCACTACAGCAGCCCGTCAGTTGATTACGTCCCTGGCGAGAGGTTTGCAAAGTGATATTCGCCCTGATGTCAGCCCCCATTCACTGGAACAAAAAATTGACGAAATTGTCAATCGATTTAGCACTAGCGAAGATAAGGCTTCCGTTCTGGCACGTGACTACCTGACCTATGGCCTTAAATTAATATTTGCCCCTTATGCCTGGCGCTACACCAAAGGCAGAAATGCAAAAGTGGCCGTTGTCGATACCGGAATTACCCGACGACACTCAGACTTGCGCGTTTACGGCGGTGCCTGTTATGTTCCTCGTGTAACCAGCTGGAATGATGACCATGGACATGGAACTCATGTTGCGGGAACCATCGCTGCGGCAATGAATGGAAGAGGTGTTGTTGGCGTTGCCCCAGAGTCTCGTTTATATGCGGTAAAAGTACTCAATAGCCGCGGACAAGGTCGAGTGAGCTGGATTTTAAATGGTTTGCTTGCCTGCTATCGCGCACGCATGCACGTTGTTAACCTGAGTCTGGGATCTCTGGCGTCCACTCATGACCGTAACAACTATAGCAGGGCTTACGAAAGTGCCGGCCTGAAACTTCGTCGCCGTGGCATCTTACCCGTCGCTGCCGCTGGTAATTCAGGAAGAACTCGCCGACCTTACGTAAATAATCCTGCTCGTTGTCCTTCATTTATGGCCGTTGCAGCCGTTGACAGTCGCAGACGTCGCGCAGCATTTTCCAGCTATGGTCCACAAGTGGAAATTTCGGCACCTGGTGTGGGAGTCTGGTCAACAACCAATGATGGTCGTTATGGTCAGAAAAGTGGTACCAGTATGGCTGCACCACACGTTAGTGGAGTAGCTGCATTAAATAAAAGCAGACGACCACATGAAAGAGGTTACCAGATTCGCCGTCGCATGAAGCTTACCTCGACAGATCTGGGCTCAAGAGGTCGTGATCCTTTCTATGGTCATGGTCTGGTTAATGCTTATCGTTCTGTTCGTTAAGCCTGACTACCATGAGCTTAACCAGGCAGACTTTTTGTTTTAGTTAAGAATGGATAACAGAGTAATGGTATAATCATGATGGTGATACCAACAGCTAAACAACAGCTCAGTAGTCTGCATTAAGCTAAACGCAAAAGAAATACTGGTCGCAAAATCTGCGACCGGTATTTTTCCATATTATCAATAACTATTTGTTTACACATTATAAAACAGGTAATACTCATCATGAATTCATTATCATTCATCGATACTAGCCTTTTACGTAAGTTAGAAGCACACCCAGAAAAGGCAGTCAGTGTTTTAATCAGCTATGATGAACCGCTTCTTTCGTTTCGTAAAGCGATAGAACAGAGCAACATAAAAATTACAGATGAAATGCCAGAGCTAGAAATTATACAGGCAAGCATTATTTGCGAAGATCTCAAAGCGTTGGAAAACATTCGGGGAGTTACCTGGATAGAAACCAACGAAAAAGTAGAGGCACTATAGCCTTTATTACTATTTTTTTAATACTTTCAATTTTTAAACCTGCTCATTATGCCCATGCATCTGGTTTGTCATTGTAATGACTATTATTGGTTTACTGTGATTAGCCATTTTCACTAACTTTCTCCTAAATTAGCCGAATTCTAGTCTGTTTTTTAATGACATCTGCTATTTTTGATTGCCTCAACCACCGCGTTTTTTATTCACTAACGCTCGTATAAAAAATACCACTCTCAATGAAAATAAGTATAACTACCTGATTTAAATATAAAATATCATTTTTCCTCACTCTATTCTACTAACCAGTAAATAACCTTTTTAATCATCTGAGTTGTTTAGTCCGCTCTATTGAAAGATTCTGGCATGGTAACTGCACTTTAAATTCTGATTATTGAGTTAATCATTATAAATAACTGACTTTCACCCCAGAATTACAGGAATAAAAAATGAAAAATTGTTCTCATTTATTAGTCATATCGTTTCTTATGCTAAGTCTTACAAGCTGTATTATTGTAGATAAAGACAACTGGCACGACAAGGATGAACAATGGCAACATAAACAGGAAAAAAATAAAAATCAGATCAATCAGCTTGAAATTAACGATGACCGTAATAGTGTAATACTTCAATTGGGTGCTCCAGAGTTTTCTGAAGCTTTTTCAAAAAATAAAAATAGCTATCGAATTCTCTATTATAGAACTCAACATAAGCATTCTGATGGGGAAACCAGCAAAGATGAAACAACACCTTTAGTTTTTAAGAATGACAAACTCATTGGCTGGGGCCAACAAGCGGTAAATGCCATACCATAAAAAATCTTAATCGGCGATATTTTTAGTGGTTCATTTATCTCTGACAAACATGAAGTAGCCGTTAAATGAAAAACAGACTACGCTATCTACTAAGCAAATCGTTCGCGCCTTAACTATTCATGGTGATGTTCGATTTTTGTATTATCAGTCTGTTTTTCACCTAAACCTGGAAAATAAAATGGCACTTAAAAATCTACTTCATACAGGCAGTCAGGGAAACGCGGTAATTCAATTGCAGACTTACTTAAATCAGTTATCACTCTCATCTCTCGTGTTAAAAGTCGATGGTGATTTTGGTTCCAAAACAGAAACTGCGGTAAAAAACTTTCAAGGGTTTGCAAAACTTACCGTTGATGGAATTGTTGGCAATAATACCTGGAACGCACTTTTAAAGGCAATAGAAGAAATACCATCTGATGAGCCTTCGATGAATAATGTGCCACCTCCTCAGGCAGCGTTAGCTGATATTGCAGCCCGGTATATTGGTGTAACAGAAACTGATGATAACCTGGCGGGTAATGATCCGTTGCTGAAGGAGATATTTGAAGCTGACAACCTCACCATTGACGGAAAAACAGATGGCTATCCCTGGTGTGCAGCTTTTGTTTCTCTATGTGTGCAAAAACTGATTCAGCAATCTGAATGTTATAACAATACCGCTCTGCCAAAAGAAGCATCAGTTAGTCGCTTTTTAAGTAACTGGGCCAGATTAAATGGTTGTCTTATATTTAACCCCGATTCAAACAGTCTTAAGCCTGAAAAAGGCGATATTGTGGTATTTACTTTTTCCCACATTGGAATTGTGGAAAGTGTCAGACCGAGAGAGGTATCTATAATCGAGGGCAATACCAATGAAGCAGGCAGTAGAGAAGGAAAGCTGGTAGCCAGAAAACATAGAGCTTTATCGCTCATTAAATCTTTTATACGTCTGCCCGTTCACAATGACGAGTTAAGCACGAAATCAGGTGAAACAGTTGTGGCAAATTAATCAAACAAAACACACTGAGTAAACAAGTACAATTTTATGAATTAGACTTTTTAGTCAGAACTTCTAAACAGATGATTCTGGTCAAATTGTGCTAGTTGAACACTTTTTGTCAGCGATAACTCGATGCAATACATCATTCAGTCTTTTCAAATTAACCGGCTTGATAATATGACCATTCATACCGGCTGAATGACACAGCTGCAAGTGCTCAGGCAAAACATGTGCGGTTAGCGCGTAGACGTTCAGGTATGTTGCATTATTATCTTGTTCCCACTGACGAATTTGACGGGTCGCCGTATAACCATCCATCACAGGCATTTCACAGTCCATTAATATCAGATTAAAAACCTGTTTCTGCGTGCAGATTAGTTCCACCGCCTGCTCTCCATTTTCTGCAAGAACTGCATCAATACCAAAACGCGCTAACATGCCACTAGCAACCATCCGATTAACTGAATTATCTTCCACAACCAGAACTTTCAGAGATGAAAAATCCTGGTTGATTTTTTCCATTTCAGGTTCTGTTGACTGGCAGTCACCTTTAAATGCGGTAGCCAGCATTGCATTCAATTGGGCCACAGATGTCGGTCGAGTATAAAGATTAGTAATACCATGAGAATTGGCGAACTCTTTGACTGGCAAACGGCACGTTTCTGTCAGTAATAACCTGGGGACAGACGCTAATCGAGCATTTTTCTGAAGTTGTTTTGCCAGGGCCAGACCTTCATTTTTCGGATAACCCAGAGCAAACATAATCAGATCAGGAAGTTCTCGACCCTTTAACTGATTCAGCATGCTTTTTGCGTTATCCACGGCAAGAACTTTCATTCCCAGGGCCGCAGCTTGATTTGAGATGATGTCCTGATATACAGTCTGATTATCCTGTAAAAGCAAATACTTGCCTGATAGATTTATTGGTTTATCAATGTGAGGTTCCACTTTGTTATCAATCTCTAAAGCAAGTTGAAAACTAAAACTGGCGCCTTTTCCAACATCACTGGTCACTTCAATAATACCCCCCATCGCTTCTACCAGCCGCTTACAAATAGTTAAGCCCAGACCACTCCCCCCAAATTGACGGCTGGTTGACTGGTCGGCTTGATGAAAAGGGTCAAATAATTTTTTCTGTACCTCATCGCTAATACCAATCCCTGTATCAACGACACTAAACCGAGTTATAGAAACTTTAGGAGAGCCTGACTCTTCATTATCGGCTAAATCTTTATTAAATGACGAGCCTGAAGCAAACATTGAAGTGTGATATTCAATGCCCAGGTGTTCAACATGTAATAAAATCTGCCCCGACTCAGTAAACTTAAATGCATTATTTAACAAATTACCAATAATCTGTTGCAAACGTAATGCATCTCCTTTTAAATGAACAAGAACATCGGGCTCAATGGATGCAATCAGTCTGACTTTACCGTCATTTAGCAGACGAAATTGTGAAATTACCTCTTCGATCATATCGGCAAGATTAATTGAGTGGTGCTCCAGTTTTAGCTCGCCAGCCTCAACCTTGGAATAATCGAGAATATCGTTAATCACGGATAATAGCATCTTGCCAGAACTATGAATCACTCGTAAATAATTCTGCTGAGTTTCATCAAGCTTAGTATGCTGTAATAACTCCAGCATCCCAAGAACACCATTCATAGGAGTTCTTATTTCATGGCTCATATTAGCCAGAAAATTACTTTTTGCCAGGTCAGCCTGCTCTGCCTGTTGCTTTGCGGCCTCCAGTTTTTTAGTACGTTCATTTACCAGTTCTTCAAGAAATTCGCGATGTTGATTCAGCTCTTTATCAAGCCTGCATTGTTCAAGCTCATGAGCCACTCGGACAGCAACAATTTGCAGCACCGTCCTCGCCTTTTCAACATTGGTAAGCGGTTTACTTCCCATGATAGCCAATAACCCGACAGGCTTTGCCTTAGAATCCCACAGCGGTATACCCAGATAGCTTTCTGCGTTCATATCAACTAACAATTCGTCTTCGGGAAAATGCTGTTGGACACCTTTAATATAACAACAAAGATTTTTACCCATAACATTTTCGCAAGGCGTTCCCTTTAACGAGTACTCGAAATTATCAACCAGTTGCCCATTTGCCCAGAGAGCCGCAGTTCTCGCGGTATCTGGCTTTCCTTCAACCAGACCATCAATAAATGCATATTCTACGTCCAGAGTTGTAGCCAGAAAGGAAACCAGTGCTTCAAAAAACTCTTCTCCAGAGGATTTCCAACCAGCCTGAGCAATGAAAGCGAGTGTATCTTCAACCAGCTTTCTGTCAGTAATATCAGTCAGTATGCCTGCTATTGCGTTATAATCACCCTGCGCATCAGCAACAGGAAACTTAACCGAGATAAAAGTATGCGTCCCATCTTTTTGCGGTACAATTTCTTCCACCTGAAGTGGTTTGCCTGTTTTAATAACCTGAAGATCATTTTTTCGTAAAACGTCTGCAATATTTTCTGGAAAAATTTCATAATCCGTTTTACCGATAATTGACTGTCTTCCGGTTGTAAGCAGAACTTCAAACTGACGATTAATAAATAGATAATGTCCATCCAGATCTTTGATAAAAATAATAGCTGTCGAGTTATCAAACATCACTCGCATTCGTTCAATACTACTTAAAAGAGAAACGTCATCATCAGTCGCATTAAGCATGATAAATTATACTCGGTTACACTCATAAATTTATATCTGGAAATAAACAAAAAGTTGTTATAAAAAACTCCTACAGCAACAACTTAAAGTTATAACCGAAAAAATGCCTTTATTATTCTCAGTGTAGATCAAAACCTGACTCAGGTTTAGATAAGTTATTGCTAAACCTTGTCCGCTTCACAAGATTTTGAGATAACTTACAAATTCATGTTGTCAGGTTGACTAAACCTTACATCAGTTGGCTTAAAAAGGTTTTTTATTAACTTAACCTGAGATATAAACCAGCTTTTTACTGGCGCAAATCAACCAGCATCTACTTTCTCTGTTTTTCTTTTAGCTGGACTATCTCGTAGACAACTTTTTAAAACATAATTACCCGAAGACTTAGCGTGGACTTTAATCTCAAAGCTATTCGAGTATTCCGAAGAATTAGTTGGCGATTGACTGATACAACTATCGTAACCATCAGTCTCATAACTGCTGGTTGTTTCCAGACTCATCGGTGAATAGAGTTTACAATCTATCTTTAAAGAAAATTCAACAGAAATACTTTTCTGAGAAGACTCTGACACTTTTCGACTATTGAGTAATGGCTGTTGCAATTGACCTGACTGATTATTAAAACTAGCTGTTTTTTGACTAAAAATTTTATGAATAACGACTCCAATAATTAATAAATTTCTCGCTATCAATCCCTTTCTATCAATGTCACTCTATAAAATGATAAAAACAATATTTATACCGGCAACAGTATAGTCAGAGATTTTAAGCTGACGCTTTAGTTGCTGGTTTTAGTTATTACAAAAATAGTCAATATTATAAAAGTATCTTTCCAGATAAACAGGTCATAAAATTTAGCCATTATTCAAAGCGTTAGCCATTTTTTACAATACTGTCGCTGACTTTATTGAGCGGAAAACAGGAATTATCGCAAAAAACAATGTGACATGCGTCACATTTTGTTTATCTATAAATCAAGATAATAATAAATGACCGATAACCACTATTATTAATATTTTGAATGTTTCTGTGAAACGATAATTGTACTGATAAATAATTTAATTGTTGCTCGACTCAACGTAATGACTGGAAAAGATTGAAGTTTAACAACATTGACCTGCAACAGACCGTTTTTTTACCGCGCTTAAGGCTGATATTAACCACTGGTTTTTATCAGCCCTTTTTTTTGATTTTATAAAAGACGATTATTACGATAGACAATAACTGATAATGCTAATGACGAATACGGGTAATATTCTTGATTTTAATCCCTTGTTTTAAATATTGGTCAGCCGCTGAAATCGAATGAATTTTTCTAACGACTCTCATGCCGGAAACAACGCGGCCAAAAGCGGCAAAGCCCTGTCCATCAGCATTTCGTTTACCAGCAAAATTGAGTTCGGGCTGATCACCAATCATAATAGCAAAATTTCCATTTGCCGTACCGGGCTCCAGGCGTGCCATAGACAACATACCATCGAGGTGTAAAATGCCTGTTTGAGCCGTTGTTTCATGAACGACAGGCGCAAAATATCAGCTTTTTCTTCAACCTCTCCGGCTTCCGTATAATAAGCCACCCCTCCCTGAACAACCTCAATTTTAACTTTGTTATCAGGCTGATTATCCATTCTTACAACACGATAAAACCAGGTGTTGATAAATTTGTTATTGTCAACATAACGCATAAAGTTCTTAACAGTAAGCGGAGCATTATAACCATAGAGTTCGATACCCAAGCTCCTTGAAGATGCAGGAAACAGCAAGACTAAAAGCCATCAGGTTCGAGGCATAAATACGAGGGATTTGCTATTCTAATTCGAGCTTCTATAACGAAGAAGATGATGGCTTATAGTCTTGCCCTGCGGGTGCCCAGCTCTTCAAGGAGCTTGGGTATATATCAATATCGCCGAGCTCGGTTTGAATAATGGCAAAATCTGTCGCTATCAGCTTAGTCCGAGTAGTACCGCATGCTATCAATAGAATAAAAACAGTCACGCACAACAGCTTTTTAATCATAATAGTACCCGTTTAATGCCATTGAGTTAAAATAGTGAGCTTACACCAAAACATTATCTCCAGACGCAAAAAAACCAATATGGCTGCCCACATTGGTTTTTTTAATCTGAAGTGCAAATTAAGTAGCTGGAAGCCAGTTACTTTTTCTCTTTGTCTTCAGAAGATGGACCTTCAATCAACTCCAGCAATTCTTCATTTAGCGCAGGAATGACTTCCAGAGAACTTTTTTCATCCACTTTATCTGCTAATTGTGTATATTGCTCATTTGCAAGCTTCTGTAAATCACGATACAGCCCGGCAAGCTCAATGGATTTTTCATTGATAGTCTTAGATTCTTTTAGATCCTGCTCAATCTTTTGCTTATCTTTGCGTAAATTACGGCTAATTTCTTCCGCTTTTTTACGTGTATTAGCTTCATCCATTTTCTCTTTTTGAAGTCGCTTCATTTTTTTAGCAACATTTTCAGGTGTATCAGCGAGAATTTTGGTGATCTGCTTAATTTCTTTCTGTTTATCGACCAACTGAGCTTTAATTTTTTTACTTTCTTCAGAATTTGCCGTTTGGCCTGATTCAAACTTATGCTCAGCTGCAGCATGAGCCTTTAAAGCTTCTTCTTTTTCGATAGTCAGATTTTTTATTGATTTTTCCATTTCGGCTAACTTCACCGCTAATACGGAAACTTCTTCTCTAGCTTCAGCCTGAACCTTTTTTGATTCAAGTTCTGCCGCCTCAACCCCACCAATATTTCTTTTTAACGCCGTTTCCAGCTCTTCCGAACTGCATTCTTCGTTTAAACCAAGAGCATCTGTCGCGGAATGCATGAGTACCTGTTTACTAACAGCCAACTCTTTCCAAACCTCTAACTGAAGCTCTAATTCAGATTGTTCCAATTGCTTCTCCTGTACTGACTAAAATTAGCGCTGCATAATACTAAAAAAATGCACTAAAAAGCTAGTAAATAAAGGTGTTAAAAGGCATATTTCTTCAATTTTTCAGATATTTCTACTGATTAATGGCCGACTCGCCTTAAAATTGGCTCCAGACAGCCATAATATAGAAAATACCAGGCTAATTTACGGCTGCTGTTTTATGGGAAGTAAAACAATTATATCTCGTAAAATTGTAATATTTTCTGCTAGAAGGTAGTCTTCACCAAAAAATTAGCTGGTGCCATCTGGGTTATTACCTGGCTAAACCAGACGCTTTTTATCAATACCCAAACTCCCTGGAAATGCAGATTTCAGGGAATTTGGTTATATACCAGGAATAATACGGATATTAACCCTGAGAATTCAAAAAATAACGTTGATGACTTAATCAGGCAACAGAATCTCCCAACAAGCCTACCCTTGACCACTTCTGCCATTTAAGGTTCTCTCGCTTGAATAGCTTACGTAACGAACGACAGAGAGCCTGAAACTCAACAACATCAATAATATAGAACACAATCCAGGCAACGGGAGCGAGCGGTAATATGTTCAGATGATGTCTGGCTTTTGGGTCAGTCAGTATCTGTAAAGTAATAAGGCAGGTCATAAACACGATTACAAATGCCAGAGGAAAATAATCATTCGCCACAATGGTATAGCCATAAAATATGGCTAATAACGGTCCTTCCAGTAACAAAGTTAACTCGGAGTAAGCTGCTAATGGTAATAAAAGAAACGTAAGGTAAGGGTTATGCTTTTTATCACTACTAAAAAATGCTTTACGATGCTTGATAAAGGTCATTATACGACCAAACTTCCAGCGTAACCTCTGACTGCACAGGCTCGACCAGTCAGATGGGCCTTCGGTATATACAATGGCATCAGCTGCAAAGCGAGTTTTGTAGCCTTCGGCGAGAATACGGGTCGACATTTCAATGTCTTCAGTAATAATTTCGTGATCAAATCCCCCTACTACATCAAGAACGCTCTTCCGGTAGGCCGCCGCCGCTCCACCAATGATGTAAACAGAGTTAAATACGGAGTCAGCGCGCTTGAAGAAAAAACCATAGAGATATTCCAGCTGCTGAAGAAACTCAATCGGTTTTTTACGATTACCAACAATAACATTACCTGCAACCGCACCAACCTTCTCATCCTGAAAATGTTTAACAATATTAGACACTGTATGCCTGTCCATCACACTATCAGCGTCAATCGTCATGATGATTTCACCAGTGGCCACTTTAAGTGCTTTATTGAGTGCGAGCGCTTTTCCTCCATTGGTCAGGCTAAGATATTTAATTGAGGGCTTATTAAACCGGCTCATCTTAAACTTAGCCAGAAATTGTGTCACAAGTTCGTGAGTAGAATCAGTAGAGCCGTCATTAATCACTATCAGTTCCAGATCCTCATAATAGGTGTCCAGCACTGACTTGATTGTTTTAATAATACCCACTTCCTCATTCCACGCCGGAATCAGTACAGAGACCTTAGGTGGTGAAAACGCAACCGAGTCATCCTGGCGAAATTTTTCAACCAGTCCATATAGGGGCGCAACAATCAACTGAGTAAAATATTTAACCAATAATGGTAATAAAATACAGAAAATGGCTAACCTGACATTTGATAATCCTTCAAGCGGCGTGTGTTCACGCGTAAAAGCAAAATAGACGGCCATTACCGTTAATGAATACAACACACTCATTAATAATATTATGGGTAATTGTTGTTTTAGCTTTTTCATAAGCCCCTCTAATATTAATTTTTCAATTGAAAATAAGTTTTCTCGCGAGATTATGCCAGCGAGTCCAACCAGATAAAAGAGGACCCCGCTCAATTTAATCATAATAAGTAGATATTCAAGGAGAATGTGAACCTGTTCACCTAGATTTTGTGAAGAACATAAATTTTGAGAAAAAACAACCTCAGTTAAAAAACAGTTGAGAGCCGGCAATAACCAGAGACAAAACCAGAGTCGTAACGACAAGTGTTTTATATTTGAATTTGCGATGTAGCTTCTTATGCTGCGTGCTCATCGCAGGTGTCCATTCAATGCTTTTCATTGGCTGCTTATTATATAAACGTTCAAGGTAAACCTGTGAAGCATTTTGCTCAAATGTTTTCAAAATACGATAAATAGCCCGGGCTCTTTCCAGACAACCATTAGGTCTTCGCATCCCATGAGCTCTGGTTATTCTTGTTAAATGCTTTTCAAACCCAATAGCTTCCCAGGGGATATCTTTCTGACTAGAATACCATTTTGTATCAATCAGCTCTGGAATGAGCGTCACCAGTATATGACGCTCAATATCTGCGTCATTATGACTCACTACAAAGTCTGCCTGATTAAATAATGCAACAATTTTTTGCTTGTCAAATAACTGTTCGGCCATGCTTGATTGCGTAGAAACAAACTGCATTTGTTTTTTGCCGGGCACAACGACGACCGGGGCTCTACTGGCTACATATTGTTCTATTATTCTTCCTGGCTTTTTACGTGACGGTTGATATTCAAATAATACCAGTGCCAGCTGAGTGATTTCGTCCTCTTCAGTTCTCCCGGTAAATGCAGAACAAACCGTAAGCGCTTTGATACACTGCTCAGAAAAGGGTAAAGCCTGATGACTCTGACCCGATTCAACAGCCAGTTTTGAATGAATGGAAAAATGATCATCATCAAAAAAGTCAGGGACCAGCTTTAATGGATTGCTTCTTATTCTAATTTCACTGGCTGAAGCAGTTTCATCTAAACGAGTTGCGCATTCAATGCGTTCATATTTTTTAACCAACTCTTCACCTGGTGAATTGTCATACCGAGAAAAACATTTAAGAATATTAACTTCTTTAGCAGGAACTCGATAAAAGCGATACAAATCAGCTAGTTGAAGATATATTCCTGGACCAACCCAATGCTGATCAGTGGTATTACAGCTGTTCTCTTGCCTTATATCACGTTCAACTGAATCAATAGTGCCCAGCCGTTTATTTTCAACATTTTCTCTTAATTGTGGTCGACCAGACACTCTATTTTCTCTTTCACAAAAAGCTGATTATTTACTGTCACATCAAATAAACCTAACGACAGTTCAGGCCCGGCCTGGAAAAAATTTATTTAATTACAGGCTGTATTTCGGTCAGGAGTATACCATTTTGTCGATAATAACTGATACGACCATTGAAATTGATTACACATAACCACTCAGGCTCCATTAATTAATTAATCAAGCAATTAACTCTGATGAAAAAACAGAAACACCAGGAGCGAGCAACAAAGTTAGCGATTTATAACAAGCTTTAAATCTTCATAAGCCTGTTTGATCATAATAAACATTTGCTCATCGCCACCTCTGTCCGGATGATGTTTCCTGGCTAATTCATTAAAGCGGGATTTAAGCACTTTGTGGGTAACGGGTGAAATATTAGTCAGCTGTAATATCTTTAATGCTTCCGCTTTTTTATCAATGGCAAGATACTTTTCCCAGAATTGTCTCTGCATTTTACTAATCTCGACTTCAGACAAATGAATATTATCCAACTGAAGATAAAAATCTCGCAACGGTTCAATTGCTCCCAGTTTTTGTCCTGCTTCACCAGCTGGTACCAATTTTATTTCTAATGGTGAAATGCAAAGGTGCAAAGACTCTTCGGTCAACTGCTGTTTTAATCGATACAAATGGTTAAATAGAAAAAAGTGCTTTTTGTAAAGAGAGACAGGCGCTGACAGCTGACTGAAAAAATCAGGTAAATGAAGCTCTATTTCCTTGAGCAATTGATATTCGCTCATGCTTCCGTCATGACTTAAAAGTATGTTAATGATGTCCTGGCTCATCGGTCTGGTCTCACTTCATGTTAACTTATTTTGTTAGTGATTATTCTGTACAATTTTTAGCTCCATCTCCTGAATCAAAACCCACAATTACCCGAACAATAGTATTGCATTGCAAAAACCCGCTTGAGTGACAATCAACTCATCATCTCCTTATTCTTTCGATAATGATTCAATATGATATAGAAATCAGTAAAAAACAAAAAGGCGTATCGAACATTATAATCTAAATTATAGATACAAATTGAACAAAACCTGCCAGTAAATAATCGAACATCTGTTTAAAACATCTGTTGTTCAGATATTCTTCAATCATTTTTGTTTTATCAATTCATAAAAACTTAATATTCAATATAATTTTCGATTAATTAACGAAAAGAAATAAAGCTAAAAAGAAGTTTCACAAAATCCCTGCTCACATTTAATCTCAATTGACAATCCCGGTTAACGAAGACCATCTTATTTAAATCAAACCAGTCCTATTGCTGGAGAAATTGACCCTCAACCTGCCGTTTAATATATTTTCTCTGTTTGATAAAAATAATTCTTCCTGATAACAATTATTAAAGGGCTAAATCATGAATAATACTGACCGTTTATTTCGCCATTCATTTAAAAGGAAAATTCTAACGCTACTCATACCTGGCTTAATTGGTTTAAGTACAGCAACAGATGCAGCCGAACCAGAACCTGATGAAAAAAAGTTAACCATTGTCGGCTCTCATATTAAGAGAAGCACCGCTGAAGGTCCCTCACCCGTTCAGGTGATTGACCGAAATGACATCGTTAATTCTGGCCTGTCTACACTACAACAACTATTTGAAAAACTGCCCTCCGCAGGTTCAGGCTCTTTTTCAACTCGAGGAAACAGTCAGGATTCCACCGGAAACGGGGGGGCCGCCATCAGTTTGCGTGGCTTTGGTGCTGACGCTACGCTTGTCTTGATTAATGGTCGTCGTGCTAATATCAGTGCATTTGCAGAAAGCGTGGTTAATAACTTTGTTGATATCAATAGTATTCCTCTGGCCGCGATAGAGCGGATCGATATTTTGAAAGATGGTGCCTCTGCAATCTACGGCTCGGATGCCATATCGGGCGTTGTTAATATTATTTTGCGTAAAGATTTTGAAGGTAAAGAAATCAGTGTGGGTTACGGTTCAACAACCAAATCTAATGCTGACGAAACCACCATTAATGCCATTTTTGGTTTTGGTGATGATAATAATAACGCCACTTTTATCTTTGATTATTTTAATGCGGGAGAATTAAGGAATGCTGACCGTGGTCGAATAGGTTCAGCAAATCAAACCTCCAATGGTGGTTATGATTTGCGTTCTTCTCGAGGTTTCCCCGGGCGATATATTCTCAACGGAGATACCAGCCCAACTATAGACCCAGATTGCCCGGCAGACAGGGTTTCAGACCAGACCTGTTTATTTGATTACGGGCCCTATGGTTATCTAATTCCAGAAAGTGAGCGTGCTGGCGCTATGTTTATGCTCAATAGCGAAATAAATTCCCGCCTTGAGATGTACATTGAAGCTTCAGTGCAAAGAAATACTTCCGAAGCCGGTGGCGCACCAACACCTTTAGACGGTGACGCTAACCTGACAGCACCTGCCCTGCACCCAAATAACCCGTTTGGTGTTGATTTAAAAATTGATCGCCACCGTACTGTCGATGCAAACCCACGTATCTGGGACATTCAGAGTGACAGTTTACGCTTTGTGTCCGGACTAAAAGGCGTTGTCATGGATTTCGACTGGGATATTTCTTTCACAAAAGCACGAGGGTTATCTATTCAATCGGGCGATCGCTCTCAAGGCTGGGTAAGGACTGACTTTTTGCAAAGAGAAATCAATGCGGGACGATACAATCCTTTTGGTGGGCACGTAAATTCTCAAAGTGTTATTGACTCCATCACCACGAGCCTGACTCGCCGTGGAGAATCCAGGTTAACCGCTTATGAAGGTTCGATGACTGGCGACTTATTTTCATTTTCGTCAGGTACAGTTGCAATGGCTGCAGGCTTTGAATACCGACAGGAAAGTGTCGAAGATATTCCTGATGATCAGTTTCAGCGTGGCCTGATTTTTGGTACTGAATCTGTTTCCGCTGCCGCTGAGCGCGATCACTGGTCAGTGTATACAGAATTTGCAATCCCGGTCATTGAATCGCTAGAACTTCAGCTTGCTGCCAGATATGATGATTACGAATTTGCAGGGACTTCAACTAATCCTAAAGTTGCATTCCACTGGACCCCACTTGACTCTCTGGCGTTCAGAGCTTCATGGGGAACCGGATTCAGAGCGCCTTCTTTAGCGCAGATTGGTCTTGGTCCTTCCCAGGATTCTCGATTTTTCTCCGACCCTTTCTGCAGCCAGGTTCAGGCATGTATTAATAATCCGGCGGCATCAACAGATTTAACGATTAACTTTTCAGGTAACGCCGATCTCAAACCGGAAGAATCTGAAACCTGGAATGTTGGCGTAATCTGGGATATTACGAATGATATCAACGTGTCGTTCGACTATTGGGATATCACTCAGGATGAAAAAATTGATGAAGGAGATGTGGGCGCAAGGGTAAGACTTTATTGCAACCCTGCCGCAATGGACAATCAGAATTGCGTTCGTAACGCTACAACAAATGAACTACTACAAGTGAGTAATTCCTATGAAAACATCGCTTCTCAGGAAGCTTCGGGAATTGACATATCAGCCAATTATCAATTGCGAACTAATAACCTGGGAGAATTTAAATTTGGTATTGATTTATCTTACTTATCTGAGTTTGAAAAAAACACACCAGAAACACAAGACAGTGGAGAAACCATAATCATTAGCCGTAACTGGACTGGAGAATATGAATACCCCGAATACCGCTGGAATGCACGTACTGAATGGGCTATTAACGATTTCACAACATCCGCAATAATCAACTACATTGGTGAATTTCAAGATCAACCAGATTATGATCTGGATGGCACCGTCGATTTTGGCCAGTTTAACAATCGAACGGTCGACTCCATGATAACACTGGATGTACAAACAATCTGGCAAGCGACGGAAAACCTGAATATCAGTCTTGGGGCGTCTAACCTGTTAGATGAAGAAACTCCATTTGCAGCAGGAGAAGGAAACAATGACCTGTACGGTTATGTTCAAAATGTGCATGACCCACGAGGACGATTTATTTATAGCAAAATTACGGTTAATTTTTAAGCGACTCATTTCAAGATCCGTAATCAATCAGTACAGTCTGCTGACCATTAATGACTATCATTATTGGTCAGCAGACAATTGTATAATTTTCATTCTATTCAAATTGATTTTATCTCTCAAACGAGAAAATTATTAGCATTTTTATCATAATGCTATGGTAAAGTATTGATATTATAAATGAAATTGAGTTAGCCACTTATGCAACCGCAACAGATTTCGAACCGCTGGATTATACTGAAATTTGGTGGGAGCAGTGTTGGCGAAGTTAAACACTGGAAAAATATAGCAACTATTGTTGAAGCAAAACTTAAGCAAGGGTATAAGCCATTATTGGTTTTATCCGCACTGAAAAACGTTTCAAATCTATTAGAAGGCTTACTTCACCAGTCGCTGGCGGGTGTGCATAGTCCCGCCATTAATCACTTAAAAGAACTTCATCAGGGCTTCACTTCACAGCTTAATCTGAATGCAGAGTTAATTTTACAACCCTGGTTTGATAAGCTCGAAAAAACCTGTTTATCAATTTATAAAGAAAAGCAAATTTCCCCACTCAGACATGCGCAAGTGCTATCTATTGGCGAGTTATTATCAACCAGTATTGGAACTCAATATTTAAAAAAATATTTTCTGGACAAGCCCGATATTAATACTAAATGGCTTGATGCAAGAGAGATGCTGATATCATCAGAACAGAAGGATCCCTGGCACCACTTTACCAGTGCAGAATGCCAATTTGAGCACGACCATCAATTAATCAATAAGCTTTTTCAATCAAATACAATTTTTGTGACCCAGGGCTTTATCGCAGCGGATAAAGCCATGAATACTGTTTTACTGGGGAGAGAAGGTTCAGATACTTCTGCCGCTTATTTCGGAGCAAAACTCAATGCTGAGCAAATTGAAATCTGGACGGATGTACCCGGTATTTTTAGTGCAAATCCTCGAGAAATTCCAGAAGCAATACAGTTACCACGACTCAATTATCAACAGGCGCACAGCCTTTCCCAGTCTGGCGCAAAAGTATTACATCCAAGAGCGATTGAACCAGCAGAGAAATTTAGCATACCAATACAGATCCGCTCTACAGCTCTGCCACAAGAAGCAGGCACGGAAATTAACAAGCTTGCTTCACAGAATAATAACGTACTCGCCATTATTTTAGCCCCGGAAGTTAGCTGGCTTAGAATACAAAAGCAAACGGCTAAAAATACAATTCATATTATTGAATCACTTGAAAGCTACGGATTTGATCTGATTTTTCAGCAGCAAGAGAAAAATTCTACACATATTATTTTAGTTTATAACAACAGTGACTCAGCACATCCAGACAAAAAAGCATTAAAATCCATTATTGAAAACACTTTGAATAATGCGGCACATATTGAAATAACAACCCAGCTTTCACTCATTAGCGTAGTAGGAGAAATCACTATGAATAATTTTATTCATAGTGCAAACTCTCTTTGTGAATCAGCAGGTGTCATAAAAATCATTAATAACCAGCACGACAAAGCAATGTGCGTTTTAACTCAAAAAAGTTCCGGAAATCTAATTAGCAAAGAACTACATAGAATCTATATCGAACAACAAACCAGCCGAGAGTCTACTCTCGGCTGGTTAAGTTTCAGTAAAAAGGGTAATGCATTAGAAAAAAAATAATTAACTTTTTCTAATAGGGTAACTATCAGATTTTTTTGTCGTAGAAAGTACAACGGATGATTTGATTTTTCCCAGACTACTTAATTTAACCAGTCGTTTAAGAACAAACTGCTCATACTCAGCAATATCTTTACAAATAATCTTTAACATGAAGTCATCATCACCCGTCAGGTGATAACATTCAAGAACTTCATCCAACGCATCAATGGCATGATGAAAGCTATTAATCGTTTCCTCAGAGTGATGATGTAAACTCACCGTCACGACAATAACCGTTCCTAAATCAATTTTCACAGGATTAAGCAAAGCTGAATAACCGGTAATATAACCCGCATTTTCCAGCTTCTTTACTCTTTCCAAAGTTGGGGGTGGAGATAATCCAAGTTGACTTGCTAGATCTTTATTAGTAATTCTTGCATCTTTTTGCAAAATTTCTAATATTTTACAATCTGTTTTATCTAATTCGCTTAAGGACATATTAATGATATCTCTTATTATTTTAAATTTAATGGTACCTACGAGAAGTCTTAACTGCAAGCGTATTCGTTATAGCTTTTAATAAGGTTGTGACGGATGACCAATAATTCAACTTTTATCAATTACTCAAATAAAATATCATTCTCAAACAGAATTAAATTTAACTATTTATCCTTATATAATAGTAGATAACTAACCTGAGCACAAAGTTTAGTAAGTTAATACAATAAACAAAAACGACTGAAAACTGCTTTGATTTATTGATTAAACAGATTATTTCAATTAACGGAGCGAATAATAAATATAAAAAAAATAAAGTACATAAAGTTCACGCAAATAATCTTTACTAATAAATCACCAGAAAAAAGGATACAGGTAAAAACATTCTTTTTTTAACCTTAAAATGGCCGTTTATTTAATAACAATTTTTGCTTTATTAATCACAACGGGCTCTCTGGTTTTACCGCCAAATGAACCAGAATCCTCTATTATTTTCAGAGTATCCATTCCATCGATTACTTTACCAAAAATCGTGTGACGGCCATCCAGGTGTGGTGTCGCCTTAAATGTAATAAAAAACTGACTTCCATCTGTATCAGGACCACGATTAGCCGTACTCAAAATTCCCGCCCTGTCATGTTTTACGTTAACGTCAAACTCTCCGGAATAAAGATAGCCGGGTCCGCCAGTTCCATTCCCCCAGGGATCACCACCCTGTGCCATAAAACCTTTGATAACTCGATGGAAAACAAGTTCATCATAAAAACCAATGTTCGTCAGATAAATAGTACTCGATACGTGCATTGGAGCGACAAGAGGCATTAACTTTATGGTTAATTTCCCTTTGTTAGTGTTTAATTCCCACAAATAGTCTTTATCTTCTGAAAACTTGATTAAAGGAGGCTTTTTTAAAATGGTTCGCCAGCTGGCAACCGACTTATCGATATCCTGTTTTTCAATAAAACGTGTCATCGAATCCTTGGCATTATCTTCTGAGCTACAGTTTGCCAGACATATAATAACAATGCAGAGCAAAAACTGTTTTAATCCTGTTCTAATTATTTGAATACTTTTCATTAATACCCTCTGGCGTAAATAATTCAGTTTAATCATAATAAAGCAACCTTCAGTAGAAACAATGGTTTTATATCAATTTACACGTATTTATCCATGTATACCCAGATACATCTACCGCTGACTCCTTGCGTAGACTATCAATCACTGGACATCAGGCTATTTTTAACTACACTCAGGATAAACGCCAGAACAGTCAACGGCAAAATAAGCCTTGTTAAAATAACGCGCAACATCATTATTGTGATTTACTAAGTAGAGAATTCATAAAATCACCGTTTTAAAAATAAAAATTTCAACGGTTTACTATTAATTTAACAAAATCAAGCCTGTAGACTTTATGGGCAACGGAAAATATGCAAAAAAAACAGATAAATACGAAACAAAACGATTTACTTTTTGCCAGACAACCTATTTTTGATTGCAATGATAAGTTATATGGTTACGAATTATTGTATCGCGACCGACACCCAGACAAAGCGGTGTTTGAAGATGGTAATAAAGCAACCAGCGAACTATTAATCAATTATTGTGGTGGTATCATCAATGATGAAGAAGCGCCCTATGTTAAAATATTTATCAACCTGACACGTAATTTACTCTTGTCTGATTACTTCTTTCCTTTACGCCCGGACAGAGTTGTTCTGGAAGTTCTTGAAGGCATGCAGGTAGACGAACTATTGGCAAAAAAAATAAAGGAACTAAAAAACAAAGGATTTGAAATTGCGCTGGATGATTATTGTTTTGAACCCGAATACGACATTTTGCTCCCGCTGGCTGATTATATTAAAATCGATCTACTGGCTATTTCCGGCACAGAGTTGAAAGAGAAAAAAAGTCTACTTGAAAGAAAATTTTTATCCTCGCTTCCACAACAGCCTGTATTTCTTGCAGAAAAAGTCGAAACTAAGGAAGTTCATGACGCATGCAGAGAGTCTGGTTTCGAACTGTTTCAAGGTTACTACCTGGAACGCCCACAACTGATGTATGGAAAAAAAATCAGGAATAGCTCAGAAGTTGCATTACAAATAGTCGCAAAAATACAAGAGTCTGACATAAAAGTTGATGATTTATGCCATGAAATATCAAGGGATACAAAGCTAAGCTATCAAATTTTAAAAATCATTAACAGCCCTCTATGCAGACTACCAAGAAAAGTGAGCAGCTTAAAAGAATCAATTGTTTACCTTGGGCTGGATCAGATAAAAAAATGGGCGATGGCTATGGCATTATCGACTAGCTCCAGCCAATCAACCGAGTTATTTAGAATACTACTCAGTCGAGCAAGAACTTGTGAACTTTATGCTGTTAACATGAAGTATGAAAGCCCTGATAGTTTTTTTACTGTTGGTTTATTTTCGGGGATTGATGCTGTACTGCTGGCAGATAAAAAATGGCTTGTTGAAAAACTGGATTTTTCAGATGAAATGAATGAGGCTATTCTGCAGGAAAAAGGTATCAAAGGAGAAGTACTAAAACTGGCTATTGCTATCGATCATGCTCAGTGGGATACGACTAATGCATTACCAGAGAAGTCAAGAATAGCATTATTTTCAGCGCACGAAGAATCAATAAACTGGGCACATAACCTATGCAAACTGTGTGAAAAGTAATTTCCCTGATTACTGGTATTTTCTGACGCAGCCGCGTTATTTTATCGCGACAATCCCCACTCTGTTTTTATGTTAAATTTCCCCTTTTATTAAAATTGATCACGTAATCGACAAGCGCTTCTGGTGATAAGGTTACGCAGCCGGCATTTATTTCAATGGCAGCCCCAGGCATTATATCAACTTCAGAAGATTCAGGCGATTGAATAACCGTAGTCCCACCGTGTTTTTTGACATCCAGTAAGCCTCTCGCACCATCAGAATTGGCACCACTTAACAAGATTGCCAGGCGCTCTACAGCATCTATTTCTGCAAGACTACTAAAAGTTACATCGATAGACGGGCGACAAAAATGTGTTTTTTCATCACAATTTAACGAAAAACTCATGTCCAGCTCTAGCATCAGATGATAATTACCAGGCGAAAAATAAATAGTACCTGGTTCAATCTTCATTTTGTCCAGAACGATAACAACCGGTAATGAAGATAAATTCTGAAATCCCTGACGTAGCAACTCGTCCCCACTTTCGAGGTGATGAACGATAATAATAATAGCCGAAAGAAAATCGGCAGGCACCGCGTCAATAACTCGCTTTATTACTCCAATAGAGCCAGCGGAACCACCAATTGCAATAATTTTTGTAATTTCTGACTTCTGTTTTGACGCAGCAGTCTCTTTTTTACAATAAAAATCATGTTCCATATTCAAGCACTCTTTTTCTGGTATATTTTTGAGTCATTATCGATGAGTTCCAGAT
>JADGFG010000293.1 GCA_016743995.1 Kangiellaceae bacterium
TTTATTTACATTGATCTATTGCTGAAGTACCTGTGATCTATTGACGTATAGCTTTATAGACAATATCTTACGCTGCCACAGCTTTTTGAGAACTTACAACATAAAAAAAAACAATCAGGATGTCCCCTTAATTTCTCTTTATAGCGGGCTTGCCAGACGATATTACCTTCGTTATCTGAGAGTTCTTGCGGCGTACCCAGGTGGTCAAGATGGTAATGATAGACTTTTTCGCCTTCAACCATGGCCACGGGTTTGAAGCTGTCTGGCTCATAAACACCAGACAACGAGACACTCAACGCAATTATAACAACAGATTTTAAAAAATCACTAACTACTGCCAGAAAATCAAATGCGACTGGAACCATAGGGAACTGATTTTGTTTTTTCTAATGAATGTGCTGGTTTTATCAAAATTCAGTCGGCAGATATTCTTCCTGCAAAAGAATAACCTGAGTATTCTGGATTTATTATTTAATCAGAAGTCGCATACATCAGCTTTGCCGCTGATATGCCCTGAAGACAACGAACTTTTATCCGCTTTGCTTTTTCTCGGATTTTACTGATGGGGCCAACAACACGGCAGTAGTGTTTACCGTAGTGTTCAATGTGTTTTAACCAGTGGCCCTGTTGCAGATTAAGTCTTTCCAGTACTGATATAACGTGAGGCGGAATACTGGCTTTGCTCGGATGAATAATGGTTTTCCCAGTCCATTCGACCAGCTCAACATATTCTTTCAGGTTAATGGGTAGAGAATTGTCTCTGACTTTACCTGCGACTGAAATGACAGCCTGTTTTAGTTTTGCTTTATTATTATCAGCCTGAACTTCTTCTACTCGTTGCTTGATTGAAGTATTGTCTGATTCTTCAAGCTTTTCTGTGATTCTGGCTCTTACCGGATTTAAATCAACATAGGCCATGCAGGAAAAGACAGCGGCTTCGTCGAGTAGTGCCTGAGATGAGTATCGACCTTCCCAGAATCTACCAGTACAGTTTTCTTCACCATTACTTAATTTGGCAAGGGGCTCATTTAATCGTCTCATATACCAGGATAAATCACCCAGCCTTTCTCGGTATATTGCTAACCGATCACAATCATGGATAATCGCCTGTTTCTTTACTTCTCTCTGGCTGGCATTTTCTGGCTTATCCAGTCGACTGGGGTAAACTTGTAACCAGCGCTCTGCGACTTCTTCATTAGACCACCGCTGCGGCGCTTTGGGGTCAACATAAAGAACAATGTGATAATGATTATCCATCACGGCAAAAGCAAAGATTTCAACGGCGAATAAATCACACAATGACTTCATTCGATTTTCAAGCCAGCTTTTTCGGTGACTGCAATCATAGCCGGTGAGTTTATCAATGCCACATAGAAAGGCTCTACGCACGCAGCGGTTGGTACAATGATAAAACCCCGGCATTTCCTTATCAACAATGTTCTTTCGTGCAATAGCCATAACACTCTTCCCTGATATTTTTTATTTAGTCTGCCAATTTTCAGCAACATTATCAACAGAGATTGGCTCGTTGGTTTGTGCGAGTTTCTCCATGGGCTGACTGTCTGTTAAAGGTTTTTCGCAGATAATTCATTTCAACTTTTTTATAACCGTATATGTATTAAAACAGTCTATTGTTTGAGTTACTTCGTTTATTTTGATGCTATCAGGGAAATCGAATACCTCTCTTAGCTTGTCAAAGTCAATGTCATCTTTAACATGGCAAAAATAGCCAGTCCTGTTATTACCCCAAACATACGGATTTATTGATTTATTCCCTCTATTAATCAAGTAATCAACAATAGGTTGTAAGTGAGAGTAATCGGGCTCTCCATCTTTAGGGTAGGGAGTAATTTTTATTTTTCTCATTATGTCATCTCTCTAGTACGTAAATTATCAAGTTTTTCACTTATATCTGGGGCATCAGTATCTTTCATCATCTCTAGGGAGTTAGGTACTGGAGCTAATTTACTTAGCTCGCTTTCTTGAATAAAATATTGCTCATGTGTTTTATAACGCCCAGGATTAAATTGTGGGTTTTCTTTAGTAGCACCAAAAGCTGCAGAACCATAAGGAATATTTTCTTGCACTTCGAACATTTGAACATACTTTTTATATTCAGTACGGCCATCTCCAGCGTATACTTGCACACCTTGATTCAAAGCTCTAGAGCTTACGGTGCCATCGACTGCTCTAACAATGTCAATAGCATCCGGTATAACAAAATAATTACCGGTTATTCCACCTTTCTCTTTCCAAGTTATATGTGCAACCTGGAATCCTTTTGGTATTGCTATATTTACCAAAGGGTCGACACCAAAATATGGATCTTGACCTTGATATGAAGCTGACTCTTCCGCCGCAGTTAACTCCTTACACGTCAGCCCAAACGGATCAACCCACCCAACCGGATTAGGCGCATACCGATAACTATTAACCCCACCCAATAACCCAATCGGATCTTGCGTTGTAAACGTCCCAGTACTCGGATTATAGTACCTATGGCGATTATAATGAAGCCCGCTTTCTTCATCAAAGTATTGACCCTGAAAGCGAAGGTTGTTTTCGACTTCTTCTATGGCTTTAACGGCGACATTACCGTAAGTTTTATAGCGGGCTTGCCAGACGATATTACCTTCGTTATCTGAGAGTTCTTGCGGCGTACCCAGGTGGTCAAGATGGTAATGATAGACTTTTTCGCCTTCAACCATGGCCACGGGTTTGAAGCTGTCTGGCTCATAAATATAAGTTTTTTTTATCTGGTTACGTTCTTCCTGCACCATTTGGTCACCAGACCAGAGGTAAGTGGTGGTTCCGAAGTTATCAACTTTTTCCCGCCGCCTGCCGAGGGGGTCATAATTATATTCGGTGATTTGACCTTGCTTTTCTACTTTAATCAGCTGATTTTGCAGGTTGTAATGATAATGCGTGGCAAGCTTGCCGTCTTTACCGCGTTTTTCCAGAACAAGGTTGCCGCGCTGATCGTAAAAGAACTTTTTGTCTCCCTGAATGTGAAGACGATTTCCTGAAACTTGATTTTCTGTTTGAGACCGGCGTGGTGAGTCGAGCAGATTTCCGGCCGGGTCAAAGTGGAATACTTCTTGCTGGCGCTGATTTTTATCATGCTGTTCGCTACGCGTAAGTCTTGAAAGCAGATCATAAACATAGCGAGTTTCAACTTGTCCGTCTTGAGTATGATTAATGTTACCGAACTGATCGTAACCATATTCACGTTGAATACGAGTCTCTTTATTACGTTGCTGCAAGGCCTGTTGCTTATGCAAACGCCCCATCGGATCGTAATCAGTTTGCGTGTTGAGCTGACCTTGCTGACGTTTTGTTTCTCGGCCAAAATCATCGTGCGCTATCTCGGTAATCAGCGCGTCATTATGAATAACCGCACTCAGTTGGTAGTTATCGTTGTATTGATAATTAACCACCTGCTGATCAGGTAAAGTCATTTGACGACGATGGTTCGGCCATTGGTTTTGATAAATAACATCTCGAAAACTGCTTTTTACGCGTTCATTCTTATGATTAATTCGGCTGTGATGCTCTTTAGCTATACCACCGTTTGAATCATATTCAAACGCTAAATAGTGTTGATTATTGTAAGTTTCAATCAGTTGATTATTTTTGTAAGCGAAGCGACTTTTTTCACAGGCCGTGTCTGGCTCGCTAAGTGAACGGCTGATTTTGGTGACCATACGCCCCAGTGGGTCCCGTTCAAATTCGGTTTCAATATTGC
>JADGFG010000073.1 GCA_016743995.1 Kangiellaceae bacterium
CCATAGGCTTGATAGAGGCGCGAGTTATTTGTGTCCGCCAATATTGCTTATGCATTTTTTATATCGTGAATTATTTATCTCTAGATTATTGCGAGGAAACGAGGTTTACAATTAGAATTAATAGTAATGATAATGATTGTTGTTTTGTTTTTTATTTATGTGTAATATCGCCTTCCATAATTTCGGTATCTATCATTTTTACTAACACTGATGACTGATGAGTTCTCTGATTTTCGGGATTTGTATAAGCTGGGTTTTATGCTCTCACAGGCAAAAGCATCAGATTACAACAATAAGATACAGGATATTAACAGTAACCAGGTGGGGCAAAAATGGATGTGCTAATAATAATAACGGGAGAAAAATATGAAGCGGTATGTTTTGTGGGTAGTAATTTTTTTAACTGGTGTTATCAATCATCGGGTAACAGCAAAAAATATTGAAGTAGAATCTGTTTTTTTATCTTCACCTGTTCTGGTTGATGGGGTCAGAGAGCAAGCGTGGGAATATGCCCAGCCAGCATGGGTTGAGTTGAAGGAATTGCCATATAAGCCAGATAATGGTTATGAAGGAATTAAAAAAACAAAGGTTGAAATTAAGAGTTTGTATGATGAGGAATATGTGTATTTCATGTTCCGTTGGTTTGACCCAACAAAGAGCCTGTCTCGTTTTCCCTGGCAAAAAAATAAGGATGGTTCATGGCAGCATTTAGCAAAAAAAGATCATACCAAACATGAGAATACTTATTATGAAGATAAATTTGCCGTTCTCTGGAACATTAACCAAAAAGGATTTAAGAAAAAAGGTTGTGATAAGTCCTGTCACCTTGTTGAAAATGGTTTGATAGATGGTGTCGGGGATACTTCCTCTGGACGACATTATAATAAGAATCAGGGAGAAACGAATGATGAGTGGCAATGGAAAAGTGCGCGAACAAACCCTGTTAATTACATGGATGATGGTTTTGTCGATAATGAGCATGAAACGAATAAAAAATGGGGACGTCACTCCGATTTTCCGGGAGGTGGTGGATACTATGTCAATAAAGATAAAAAGAATTCAGAAGCTCCCCTGTGGATGAGTGCCTCTGAGATTACGCGATTGGAAAACTGGATTTATGACGATAAAAAAATTCCCTTTAAAGATAATTTTAAAGCTGGCGATCGTGTTCCGGGTATTATTGTATCACCACTGAAAAATGCGCGTGCGGACGTATTAGCCAAAGGGGAATGGAAGGATGAGCACTGGCAGCTGGAGGTAAAGCGTAAGCGAATTACGTTACATGAGAATAGTCAGCTTCAGGATATTCAATTTAATGATTTGAACAAAGTCTATTATTTTGGAGTGACTGCATTTGATAATAGCCAGATTAATCATATTTATCATAAGAAGGCTATTAAACTCAAATTCAAGGCTAAATAGTGAACAGCATTATTGACGTATAATCGTACAATAATCACTAATAATGTACGCCAAAACGGATAGAGAAACCATAACCAGTAAATTTTCTGGTTTATTCTTTCATAGTGGAAAAGGAGTCAGGCGATTTTTATTGAAATGCGTTCCGTTTCTCTGGGTCTTGATCCTTTTGAGCGGGATAACAGCTCAGTTCTGGCTGGGGTTTCAATATGAGTCTAATGATACGACCAACTGGTATCTCCGGTTGGCGCGAGGGACTGCGTATTCGTTATTGTTGTTGTTGTGTTTGTTATGGTTACCAATACTAAAAAGTGTACTCACGAAAATACAATGGTCACAATTTTTTTGCTGGTTACCATTATCCCATGTCAGAAGAATTCATCGATGGTTAGGTTATTCAATTTTAGTTTTTTCTATTATTCATGCTTGTTGTTATCTGTTTTATTATAATACCTTAGAGTCCCCATTTTTATCGACACTTCTGGGGAAAGAGCCAGACCTGGTTAGGGTCATGAAAACAACAATGTACGAATTTGTCAGTGAAGATGAAAGTATTGAAGAAATTGCTCTGTGGATAGCTCAAGGGCATGATAAAAGTGTATTTAAAGAAAAAATATACCCGGTTATTAAAGAAGACTGTACTAAGTGCCATAATACGAGCTCTACGATGACCTATGCAATTCCATCGATTCCGTTGTCTACTTATCAAGAGGTAAAGCAGACGACTCAAAGAGGGGTTGGATCACGTCAGTTCAGAATAAATGCCAGTGGCATATTGATGTTGTTTATTATGGTGGTCATTGGCGGAACGTCTATAAAATTTTTTCGTCAATACAAACATCACCTGTTTCAAAGTGTTCATAAGCTGAGTTATGCGCTTGTGCTCATAGCGTTAATACATATTCCTCGTTTTGAATGGTTTTTAATTCCTGCATTTTTATTATTGTCTGAACTGATTATTTCAAATTATGTTTATTGTTATCGCCGGCAAAATGCTCGATTAATAAGACTGAATGATTCCGTACTGACATTGATTATTAAGAAACCTGAAGGATTTAACTGTTGTCCTGGTCACTCAATACAACTTAGAGTTCCCCAGATTAAACGGTATGAGTGGCATTATTTTTCATTGACTGGAGAAGGTTATGAATATACGGATTGTATTACACTGAAAATTAAAGTTTCAGGAGACTGGACGAGACTTTTGAGTCATCAGCTAAATGATAAAAATGAAATTAATATCAAAGTCGATATCAGAGGTCCCTATTTTACGCCTGCGAGTGTTGCAGCAAAAAATACTAACTGGATAATGGTGGCTGGGGGAATTGGAATTACGCCATTCCTTAGTCTCATGACCGGTCTGATAAAGGGGCATTTTAAAGTTAACAGACTCGATTTGATCTGGGTTGTTCGAGATAGTTGCATGCTAAAATGGTTACAGCCATTTATCAGAGAATTACAAAAAAATGGAAATTTTCATTTATTTGTTACTGATAAAATCTTAATAATGGAGGAGGGTGTTAAGGATGATGCTTTAGCTTCGGGTATGTCGGTAAACATTAAAAATGGACGTCCTGATTTTTACAAACTGATTTTTGAAATTGAAAAATATAATCATAGTCCACAATGTTTTGTGTGTGGACCAGATGCAATGAATAAAATAATAAAAAAACTGTGTAAAGAGAAAGGATGGAGATTATCTGTTGAGCAGTTTTAGCAAATTCAGGTAAATTTACACCCAAAACTCCTGTATTTCCAGGGAGTATGAGTATATGACTATAATGCCATCAATTTCTTTCTTTTCTGGCTTAGTTCATTCAACCACCAGTATTCAAAATCCTGGCTATTCATTGGTCTGGCTAGCAGATATCCCTGCATCAGATCGATAGGATACTTTTTTAGATATAGAAAGTCGTCTTCATATTCTACGCCTTCTACGACGGTTTTTAATCTGAGATCTCTGGCCATGTTGAGTGTATTTTTCAAAATAGCCTGTTGTTGTGGTCTGGTTGCTATATTCTGAATAAGCGATTTGTCAATTTTTAGCTCCGTTGCCGGGACTCGAGACAGTTGTTGAATACTGGCATAACCGGTACCAAAATCGTCAATTGAAATCTGAAAACCACTTAACCTTAATTTTGCTAATGTTTCAATAGCCTGCGAGATTTGTTCCGCAACGGTATTTTCAGTGATCTCGAGTATAATTTGCTCTGGATTGATTTTATATTCCTTGACTATCTTTACGATATGCTCGGCTAACTCCGTTTCATTTAATGATAAGGGGGACAAATTGATCGCCAGATTAAAATTAGCACCTTTTGACAACCAGGTTTTTAACTGAGTAAGAGCCATCTGAAATAGTTTATAAGTAAGCTTATCAATAATTCCAAAGCGTTCAGCTAAAGGAATAAATGAGTCAGGAGGAACTATTCCATGTACTTTATGTTTCCACCGCAACAGAACTTCAACGCTATTAAGCATGAGCTTGTTAGCGGTTAGTTTAGGTTGAAAATTAATGATGAGTTCATTGTTATCAATTGCAGGTCCTAGCTCTTCGACGGTAATGTTAAGCTGACAGTTTCGTCGGTCATGTTCAGGATCGAACTGCAGTAGCTGATTTAAGCTGGAATGAAGATAAGCGAGACGGATAGGTTTCTTGAAGGTCCCCAATACATTCAGGCCGTCGTTTTCAGCCATGGCGCCAACACTTAATATCAGGCTGGGATCTTTCGCGCTGTTGATAATAATTGAGGAAAGCAATTGGCCCGAAGCAATTTCTCTGAGCAGCGAAATCCCATCCATTTCTGGCATTTCCAGATCGATAAGAGCAAGATCAAACTGGGTGTCTTTTGATTTATTTTCTTTTAATTTTTGAAGAGCTTCCTTTCCGTTGTTGGCTACTTTGATATGAGAGATCCCAAAGTATTTACACATAAATGAAAGGTGCTCTTGCTGAACCTGGCTATCATCAACAATGAGTACTGATAAATGTTTAAATTCAGTGAAATGATTGCTCATGATGAGATTAAATCTGGAATTTTATCCAGTCCTGTAATTTTACTGGCGGCCCCCAGTTTAACCGCTTCTTTTGGCATACCGTAAACAACGCTGGTTTTTTCGTCTTGTGCTATTGTGTAAGCTCCTGCATGTTTCATTTCTAATAATCCTCTGGCACCATCGCTTCCCATACCTGTCATAATGACGCCTTTCGCATTTTGCTTTACGCTTTTTGCAACAGAGCGAAATAATACATCGACAGAGGGGCAGTGCCTGTTTACCGCAGGTCCGGAGAAAACTCGTGTAATAAACTGTGCGCCAGAGCGTGTTACTTCAAGATGTTCGCCGCCTGGAGCTAATATTGCTCTACCTGGGATGATTCGGTCGCCAGACTCAGCTTCTTTGACTTCTATACGGCTAATTTCATTTAAGCGGGTAGCAAAAGAACGAGTAAAATTTGGCGGCATATGCTGAACGATAACGATACCCGGGCAGGTACGAGGTAACTCTGACAGTACATATTCCAGTGCTTGTGTTCCTCCTGTTGAGCTGCCAATGGCTGTTATTTTATCTGTTGTTGATGCGAGCGCTGTGAGATCTTGTTCATCCGGTATTGTTTGTGGCTTATTATCTTTCAAGTGATGAAACTTACTTAAATCAGATTGAGCCGCAGCCAGTATAATATCTCTTATTTCTTTTTTTATATCATTTAAAAATGATTTAACACTTAACTGTGGTTTGGTAATAATGTCCATAGCTCCTGCTTCTAGCGCGCTGATTGAAAGTGTCGTATCTTTTTCTGCCAGTGAAGAGCAGATAACCACTGGAGTTGGCCTTTCACCCATAATTTTTCGTAAAAAAGTCAGGCCATCCATTTCTGGCATTTCTATATCAAGGACTATTACATCAGGCCAGCACTTTTGCATCTTTCGCTGTGCTGCAATGGGGTCATTGGCTGTAGCATAGACGTCCAGATGAGCTGACTGATTGAGAATTTCTTTTAAAACCTGTCTGACAACGGCTGAATCATCGACTATCATTACCTTTTTCATTTTGTATAAACCTCTTCAGAGTCTATCTGATATTTTGTAATGGTGACCGAACCATTTTCCAGTGATAATGTTATAATTCGGCAATAATTTCCGCCGGTATCATCAATATGCGGTGTTATTTTCAGGTTGTCTAACCATTGCCAGGCAAATTGAAGGTTACTTTTTCCAATATTTTCCGAGTTGGATTTTTCATTCAGGCAGCTACCGCCATAAATTCCAAATTCAAAGGACTTTTCACTATCAAAAGCATTCATATTTCTGAGTAATTCTGGCAATACAATATTGCCATATCGATAATTAAAATTATTATTTTTTTGTTGTGCTGCAGAGGCCAGCAGGTAATGACATAATCCTCCTATTTTTAGTTCTGGATGCCAGACACTGATAGCCACACAGGAACCGAGTAAGGTTCTGATAACGTCTGGTGAAGCTGAGAATGAAAATTCGCCAGGATTAACCAGAATGGAGTAAGGAGCCTGGTCTTTATAGGTTAAATTTGTCATTGTTCGCTACGCTTTATAATAAACTGCTGGTTGAATACACTTAAATTTCGTATTTAAGGTATGCAATGACTCAGAATGTCCTGTGAATAACCAGCCTCCTTCTCTCAGGCATGAAGCCATTTTGGAGAGAAGTTGTGTTTTGGCATCGTCTTCAAAGTAAATCATAACATTTCTTAAAAAAATCAGGTCAAAAGTTCCCATCGAAGTAAAGTCACTCATCAGGTTAACTTTAATAAAATTTACCCGTGACCGAATGTCCGGTTTTATTCGAATGTATCCATGATATTCGTCTAGTCCTTTCGTAAAATATTTTTCTCTAAAACCGTCAGGAACACAATGAGCTCGTTGATCGAGATAGATACCTGTTTTAGCCTGATTAATGACTTGTTCATTAACATCGGAAGCCACTATCAGTTGGTTTTTTACTGCCAGGTCATCCAGGGTCATTGCTATGCTGTAAGGCTCCTCTCCTGTAGAACAGGCTGCGCTCCATATTCTAAGTAATTGACTGGAGCGTTGCTTGCTAATAATTTCTTCTTTCAGGAATTGAAAGTGTTTGTCTTCTCTAAAAAAAAATGTTTCGTTTGTAGTGATGAGCTCCAATGCAGTCTTAAGCTCTTTATTTCCAGATGGTTTGCTAATTTTTTTATAATACTGATAATAGTTCTCACTGTCCGTCGCAATGATTCGCTTCCACAATCGACTACCCAGCAAGGTCCGTTTACTATCATTTAAATGGATACCTATTTTTTGTTTTATGAGTGTCTGAAATAAAACAAATTCTCGCTCTGTTGGTTTGCAGTAAGTTCTTTCATTGTGGCTCATAAACATAATTATCGAATGAATCTAATTTACTCTGTCAAACCTCTCATCTTAATAATACTTTAGTTGATATTGACGAATTTTTCGTCCAACTTATCTGTAGCCGTTTGCGAGCCTGTAGCAGATTTTGTTGTGGATTTGCTTTTTGTGATTGTGTCGTCATTAGAACGACCAGTATCAGCGGAATCAGAGTTACCCAGTTCAAAGTATGCTACAGATTCTTGTAATTTTAAAGCTTGTGAACTCAGGTCTTCAGAAGTTGTGCTAAGTTCTTCAGAGGAAGCTGCGTTTTGTTGCATGGTCTGGCTGACCTGACCGATGGCAGTATTGATCTGGTGAACACCAGTTGTTTGCTCAGAAGAGGCTGCAGAAATTTCCTGAACAAGGTCCGCCGTTTTTGTAATAGAAGGGACCATACTTTCCAACAGTTTTCCTGCAGTATCTGCTCGTTTTACGCTTTCTTTGGCTAGCTCTCCAATTTCTTGAGCCGCTACCTGACTACGTTCCGCCAGTTTTCTGACTTCTGATGCAACTACTGCAAAACCTCGCCCGTGGTCACCCGCGCGTCCGGCTTCTATTGCTGCATTTAACGCAAGTAAATTAGTCTGGTAGGCGATGTCATCGATAACGCCAATACGTTCTGCAATTTTTTGCATCGCATTTACTGTTTCAGAAACAGCCTGTCCACCGGTAGATGCTTCTGTAGCCGCTTTTTGTGCCATACCATCAGTAATATTGGCATTCTCGTTATTTTGCGCGATGGACGCAGACATTTGTTCCATTGAAGCAGAGGTTTCTTCTACACTGGCTGCTTGTACTGAAGCGCCTTTAGCCAAAATTTGTGATGTTGAGTTAACCTGTTCTGACGCAGAATACAGCGAATCACTGAGTCTGCGAACTTCGCCAATTACCGATGCGAGTTTATTTTGCATCCTGGACACATTGGCGAGTAATGAATTATCATTATTATTCATTGCTTTTATTTTTACATCCAGTTTTCCGGCTGCTACCTGATTGAGAACATGTTTGGTGTAACCCGGCTCTCCACCTAACAGTCTGAATAAGTCCCAGAAAACTAAAAGCATAATAACCAGAATAATAATTGAACTCAGTATGATTACTGTAACAAAGTAATCACGAGTATCATTATATTGAGATTTAAGCTCCTCTTTTGTGGCAGCTATAAGCAGGTTAAAATCAGATTCCGTTTTTTTGGCCAATGCAGTCATACCTTTGCTTGCTGGTCGATCAACGCCTTTGACTTTTTTATCGACTTTTTTTCCGGTTAACTCATCATCTTTATCAAATGATTGTATGGCGGACACGTATGCTGTTTTCAGAGCCGCGTGATCTGCTTTAACTAATTGTATGTTTTTAATTTCTAAACCGATTTCAGAAGACCTTTTTATCGCATTGTCTAGATAATTTTGTACCTGATCGGAGCGTTTCAAAAAACGTTTATAATATTTGTCATACTGCTTACTGCTGTTACCTCTAATTAGCACGTTTTTCCATTCCTGAACCTGCGTCTTGAAGGTGACGTGCGCATGAGAGATATCTGCAAGAATTGCTACATTAAAAGCAATACCTTCAATTTCACTGGAAACATAAGCTTCGTAGTTTTTCATTTCGCTTAATGCACTACTACCTAACCATGAAAGGGTTAATACTATAAGTATTGCAAGTGATATAATTTTAAATTTCAAACTTAACTGACTAAGCATGACCATTACTCCATGATAAATAGTATGATTACCTTATTTATCAAATTCTGACTCTATTAAATAAGCTAACTCTCGTGGAGAAAGCGCCTTTTCCGCATCAAGTAAAATTATAAAATGATGATTCTTTTTGGTAATGCCGAGAATAAACTCCGCTTTAATTTTTGCACCAAATGCTGGCGCATCTTCAATATCTTCTGCTGTAACTTCAATGACCTCGCTTACTGAGTCGGCCAGTAAACCAAGTACGTGGTATTGGTCATCAATATAGATTTCAATCACAACAATACAGGTGCGTTTATGTAGTTTGATTGGAGGTCTTCCCAGTCGAAGAGAAAGATCGATGATTGGGACTACTTCACCGCGTAAATTGATTACGCCGGTAATAAATTGTGGCATCAGGGGAACCGGTGTAACCTCGTTGTATTCAAGAATTTCTCTTGTCTGATGTAATTCCATACCAAAAAACTCTTTATCAAGACAAAATGTTAAAAACTGTCTATTTTGTGCGACATCAGCTTGGTTCGTGGCTGCCTTGCTTTGCATTATTCATTCTCCGATAAACGGTCTAAATCTGGGTGAGTTGATTCCAGGCCTACAGCCAAATCAATAAGTTGTGGAACATCAATGATAAAGGCAATTTCACCATTGCCGAGTAAGGTAGAACCGCCAATGCCTTTCAGGTTTTGAAAAATCTGTCCCATTGGTTTTACAACCGTTTGAATTTCACCATGTAACTCATCGACTACAATACTGGCAACGTGTTCACCAAACTGGACAACAACCAGCTTGTCTCTATGTTTTTTATCAGTTTGCTCAATGGTGCGGCAGTTAGATTCGGATAAACAAAATACCTGACTCAATCGGATGTAGGGAATCATTTCTCCACGCAAATTAATACACTGTCGATTGGTATCTGTTTTATGCATAGTAAAGTCCATGCACTCAATAATTGTTGCCTGAGGAATGATAAAGTGAGTGCCTCTGGACTCAACATGAAAACCATCGATAATCGCAAGAGTCAATGGAAGTCTGATTCGGAGTGTTGTTCCTATCGAGAGTTCACTGCTAATTTCAACACTACCCTGTAACGATTCCACATTTCTTTTAACGACATCCATACCTACACCACGACCAGAAAGATTAGTTACATTTTCTGCGGTAGAGAATCCCGGGTGGAAGATAAGTTGAAAAATCTCCTGGCGAGACAGTTGCTGGCCTTCTTCAATAATGCCTCTCTCAATTGCCTTGCCCATCAGTTTATTTTGATCAAGGCCTTTTCCGTCATCGCTAATTTCAATGACAATATGCCCTGCCTGGTGATAGGCGGACAATTTTAAAGTGCCCACATTCTCTTTGTTTGCTTTTTTTCTTTCTTCAATGGGTTCAATACCATGGTCAATAGCATTACGAACAATATGTGTCAGGGGATCAACCAGTTTTTCAACCATTAAACGATCAAGTTCTGTTTCTGCACCTTCAATTACCAGGTTGATTTCCTTGCCCAGTTCCTGTGCAGTGTCTCGAACAACACGCTTAAACCGTTGAAATGTACCTCCGATGGGGACCATGCGCAGATCCAGCGCTGCGTCTCTTATTTTTTCGGTAAACCTTCCCAGACTCTCTATTGCTTCATTCAAAAAATTATCATTGATTCTTTCTGATATGATATCGACCCTTTGATTATTAATAACCAACTCACCTATCAGGTTGATCAGGTAGTCGAGTCTATCGGATTCAACTCGTACAAAGCTAATTTCCTTTTGCTTTTTATTTTTCTCTGATTCTTTTTGTTTTTGCAGTGCTGCCTCTACAATTTCTTCAGAGACAGATTTTTGTTCTAAAAGTACTTCTCCAATTCTGGATTCATTTTTATTTTCCATGCCTTGTTCAATTTGCCGGATAAGAGCTTTTGATAAAGTTTTCTTGCTAATTGAACCGCAGGCAACCAGAATTTCACCTAATCTGGAATCCTCTTCTGGTAATGACTGTATGAGTTTTACGTAATCTGCCGCATTAGAATTTGGTGGTATAATGGTGATGTCAGATTCTTCCTGAACAAACATAAATGCATCTTCCAGAGTTTGTAAATCAGTTTCTGCTTTGAGTGAAAGTTCATACGCAAAATAGAGATTTTCTGCTTCATACTGTTGATATTCAGGAAGGTTGCTTGTAATCGTTTCTATAAAATTAATACTGCCAATGGTACCCAGGTAACGGATGAACGATACTGGGTCCATACCATCTTTTAAACAATTTTTATTCAGTCGTATCGAAATATGCCATAGACCAGACTGTATCTGTTCTTTATCGGTGGTGGTACCGGCAGAGTCATTGATACTTATTCCTGTTTGCTGTTTATCTGGTTCGGACGAACTGTTCTTCGATGAGTGAGTTGTCCAGGGAGTAAGGCTGGCTATCAGTTCTCCACTTATCTGGGTTAGTTTTTTGTCACTTCTATATTCTGATTCACTAATATGAACTAATGATGCGATGTGATCGCGACATTTGAGTAATACACTGATTAGTACGCTATCCACCTGTATTTTGCTTTCCCTGGCGCGGTCAAGTACAGATTCTACAACATGGGTAAACTCTACGATGTGATTAAGTCCAAATATTCCAGATGAACCTTTAATTGTGTGTGCGGCTCTAAAAATAGCATTGAGAGACTCCAGCTTGTCATCCACATCTTCCAGGTTTAATAAGTCTTCTTCCATTGACTCCAACAGTTCATCCGATTCTGCGTAAAATGTGTCGAGAGCGCCTGAAAATTCCATTAGCCTGTCTCTGTAAGTTGAAAAAGCTGAGTGAGTTGAAATAAATTGAAGTAGTCTTTTATAGCCTGATTAATGTTATTTAGTTCACAGGAATGGCCACTTTGTTGTACTTTATTTGTAAGTAAAACGAGAAGTTGTGCGCCTGCGGTATCGAAATCAGTAATATTTTCCAAGTTTATATTAATATTTTTGTTACTGAGAAAGTCAAGACTAAGTTCATTATAAATATCGGCAACAGTGTAAATGCTCAGATCGCCAGATATTGATATATGGTTACAATGTTCTGATGGTGTTAAATCTAATTTATACATAATACGTATCAGCTTTCAGTTTACTTCTTTTGGTACGATGTCATGGAAGTATTAACATCGACACTGCCTGCAACATCTTCTCTGGTTTAAACGGTTTTACTATCCATGCTTTTGCGCCAGCGGCCTTGCCTTGTTGCTTTTTATCTTCGGCACCTTCCGTTGTTAACATAATTATTGGAACAAATCGATAAGCAGGTAATTTTTTAACTTCTTTTACCATTTCTATTCCATTCATTTTTGGCATGTTGACGTCTGAAATAATCAGATGATATTTTTTTCCGTCTAGCTTGGTTAGTGCATCTGAACCGTCACAAGCTTCAGTGACTTCATAACCTGCACCGGTTAACGCTATGGAAACAACCTGACGTACACTGGCAGAGTCATCAACAATGAGTATATTTTTAGCCATATCCTGTTCCTGATTAGAAAAATGTGATCTCTTCGTCTGCAGGTGAAGAAGGTGTTTCGTTATCGTCAATTGTTGCTAGTTGTTCAACAGAGGTATAACTGCTTTTGAGTCTTTTCATCCAGTTATTATCGTTAATGGAAACTAGAACATCTGACTCGTTAAGTTGTTCGCTATTTTTTATTAATAGTTCATTCATACGAACCATGTCTTCAATGACATGACCAATCATTTGCCCTATTCTGTCTTGAAATTGTAACGAAACCAATACCTTGTCAATATCTTCTCTAACATACAGACTATCTTGTTCTAACTGCTGGGCAGATTGAATGAGTGATTGTCCTTTTGAGTTATAGCTTTCTATCACTTGCTGTATTGTTTCTTCTGACTGTTGCAGGATAGCTGCATCTTGCTCTGCGAATTCTCTGGTCTGTGTCAAGGTAGACTGCAGCGTCGCATTGACCTGTTCTATTCTTTCGCTAATTCTTGCACCTGTTTCACCAGAACGAGTTGACAAGGTTCTTACTTCATCGGCAACTACTGCAAAACCTCTTCCAGATTCTCCTGCTCTGGCTGCCTCAATTGCAGCGTTAAGTGCCAGTAAGTTTGTCTGGTTTGCAATACCTGCAACATCTTCGCCCATTTTACTTAGCTCATCTGCAATCTGGGTCAGGTTATTAATATTATCAAGCAGCTTGTCTCTTGCTAACATTGCACTTTGCAATGATGTTATTATTTGAGTTAAGTCAGATTCGGAGCGCTGAATAATCTCCAGTAAGCCTTGCTCTTCTCCCAGGTTTTCTGTTGTTTTTCTGGAAGTATTAATTGAAGTAATCAATTTCTCTCTGATATCAGAAAAGTCACGTGCAAGATTGTTCACACCATCATTCCCCTGGTGTAATGCAATTTCTGATTGCTTTTGCCATTCTGGAATTATGCTGGTAAGTAAGCTGAAGTAATTCAAGATTTCATCTGATGAAATACCTGCTTTTTTTTCTAATCTGGCACGTTTTACTTTTTTTTCATAAATGAGCTGGCCGTTATTGATCAGTTTTATTGCGACGATGGTAAATAGTAGAGAAAAGATGATGGCGGGCCAGAAAAAATCACTTAATTCGGTATTAAAAACCAGCATTGTCATATTTATTCCTGTCAGGAGAATAATGACATAAATTAGCGATGATTTAGAGTAATAAGACATTCGAACACGCCAGGGTTACAACTGGAATTTTGCTCCATTAAACTATTCTATTATAGTAGTTGGAATATCCCGAATTGCAATAAAACAGAAAAGCCAGCGTTATACAGGTAAGCTTAAACAGGCCATAAAATTAAATGATTATGTTGCGAAAAAACAGGTTAAGTGATTTATCTTCATTTTAAATAATAAATTATTCTATCAGGTGGTCATACTTATTCAGTCAGGGCAAATTTTATTCAGTCTGGGCTAACTTTATTTAGTCAGGGCTAATGCTGAAGACCGAACAGATATTGTTTTCTGTAGTCCATCGAATATTAAAATTATAGAGTGACATTGCGTATTCCTGTACTGTTTTTTTCTGTTTTTTATAAGCTGGCCTGGGGTCCTGTTTTAATAATGAAATAATAAACGGCTTTATTTGTGGGTACTGTTCTCTTATGGAAAAACAAAAGTCTTCAGCCTGTTTGGTAAATTCAACTTGCATTGAAGTATCTGGCATCTTGTTTGCAAATCCAGCAGTAGCATCCGGAATACTATCGGAATACGGAAGGTAAGGCTTAATATCAATGACAGGCGTACCATCCAGTAAATCAATACCGCCCAGTTTTAAATATAACTTATTTTTTTCTTTGATTAACCCCATAAACTCTACAACAGACAAACCTGCGGGGTTAGGTCTGAACGTACTTCTGGTAGCAAATACTCCTTTTTTTCTGTTTCCACCAAGACGTGGAGGTCTTACCTGATTTGACCAGCCTTTGTTCATCGTCTGATGAAAAACAAAAATAATCCAGAGGTGGGAAAAATCTTCAATGCCCGCTAATGTATCGGGGTGATCGTATGGAGGAAGCAATTCAAGTAAGCCTTGCGCTTCTTTAACAAGTCCTGGTTGCCTGGGGATGGCGAATTTTTGTTTAAAGGGAGAGTGAATGGTACCGATTGGGCTGAAAGATAATTGCATCAAATTCACTGCTTAATATAGGCTAATACCAGACTTTGAATCATGTTTTCTGACTCGACGGGTTACTGCAACTGATTATTGTTTAAAATGAGAATAGAATCTGTCTGACTCTGACGTGATATATGTCGTTGCTTAAGTATACCGAAAACAAAGCTGGAGTGTGAAAAAATTACTTGAAAAGTTTCCTGATTGTTGTTTAGAATAAATTCAGATGGGAGATAAGAAACATAATAGAGGCCAAATGAACTTTCTGTACTGTTGTAAAATAAGAAACAGGTTATTGCCAAGATCAAATCAATATTCCGAAAAAACGGCTCAAATGGTTATTTCAGCCAATTCATCACAATCGGCTATGCGTTGGGGAGATGCGCTGACTAATTGTTATTGTTCAAGAAATCCTCAAATGGAGAAAATGAATTCAATGACATCTGATGTTTTGAGTGATGTTCCTGCCCGTATTATTTCATTAAACTATGGAGAATATGCGACTGATGGACAAGTTGGCTGGTAGTTGACTTAAACTCACTTACCTTTATTTTGGAGTCCAGTTTCAGGGAGTCACCTGTTATTAATAGTCTTCGGTTGAACAGATTGCTGTTTATCGTCTTTAATAATACCTTTTTACATAATAATTAAAGGTTTGTTATCGAAATTGAAAAATTTGGTTGTGCATAACCATTCAAAAAAATGGAATAAAATCAATCTGATCTGATTTTCAGCAAAACATAATAAAGGGTTAACTGTTTTTAAAGATGTGTCTGCCTGGAATCATTTAGAAGCCAGTATGGTCTGTTCCGAATGAGAATGTTTTCATTTTCCTGATATTGAGAGTATAGAATTTATACTGTGGAGTGATGAATCGATTTAGTCAGTTAATTCTGCTTAAAGGTCTTTTGTACACAATATAAAAGTGATAGTCTTGCCTGCATGTCCCATCAATCAGTAGAATTAAACGATGCAATTTATCGATAAACAAACCATTGAAAATCATTATGACTTTAAAGAACTTGTCGTTCGATTGAAATCGGCATTTGCTTCTTCCAGCGTGGAAGTGCCTATGCGACACCACCATGATTACCCAAACCCACCAGAATCTGAAAAATCGACGCTTTTGTTAATGCCCGCATGGGATCCCGGCAAAGATCTGGGGGTAAAAGTGGTGACTGTTTCACCGAATAATGGTGCTTACGATTTGCCTTCTATTCAAGGGGTTTACCTGCTGCTTGATGCTCATAAAGGGACTTTGAAAACACTAATGGACGCAAAATCAATTACCTGCTTTCGCACTGCTGCTACCTCAGCTCTGGCATCATCATTTTTATCCAGACAAGATAGTGAGCGATTGCTTATGGTTGGAACCGGGGCACTATCAACTATGCTGATAAAAGCCCATGCCAGTGTTCGGCCTATTAAAGAGGTTTATGTCTGGGGACGAAGCCTGGAAAAAGCAGAATTAATAAAAAATCAGCTAGCAGATGAAGCGTTTAATGTACATACCGTCGCTTCTATAGAGGAAGGGGTGAGTAAAGCTGACATTATCAGCTGCGCGACCTTGAGTAAAACGGCTTTAATCCAGGGGGATTGGTTACGAAACGGTCAGCATCTTGATATGGTGGGGGCTTATCGCCCTGATATGAGGGAAGCTGATGACAGTTGTTTGCAAAGAAGTCGTATTTTTGTTGACCATTATGCCGGTGCGCTAAAAGAAACGGGTGATATTGTGATTCCCATGCAAAACAAAGTGATAACCAGAGAAGATCTTCAGTCTGATTTATTTGAATTATGTCGGGGCGAAAACGCTGGAAGAAAGAGTGACGCAGAAATTACATTTTTTAAATCAGTGGGTCATGCGCTGGAAGATCTGGTTGCAGCAAAAATGGTGGATGAGTTGGTTAATTGTTAATCATATACCCAAACTCTCTGGAAATGCAGGTTTCAGAGTTCAGCGCTTAAGTTTGGCTATATTTAAAATAAGCTGTCTGCTTGAGTTAAGTGTCGGCTGATTATTTTAATATTAAGCCATAACAGGGGTAAAAATGAACAGCTTATTTTATAAGCAATTTCAATCAACAAAAAACTATCCTGTTAAAAAGGATAGTTTGCGTATTAGTACTATTGATATGCATACCGGCGGGGAGCCGCTTAGAGTTATCACCGGTGGTTATCCGGTTATTGCGCAAGTTAACTCTTTGCTTGATTATCGAAAAATACTTAAACAAAAGTATGATTATTTAAGAACTGCACTGATGTTTGAGCCTCGCGGACATGCTGATATGTATGGTTGCTTACTTCTGCCGCCTTTTCATTCTGACGCTGACTGTAGTGTGATATTTATGCATAATGAAGGCTATAGTAGTATGTGTGGTCATGCGACAATCGCTCTGATGGTACTCTCTATGGAGATGGGCTGGGTTGCTGTGGTTAATGGTAAGGCATCACTTAAAATCGAAGCACCCTGCGGTTTAATTGTTGCTTCTGGTGAAGAAAAGAATGGAAAAATTATTGCCAGTTTTGAGTGTGTGCCTTCTTTTGTTTGTGAACTGGAACAAAGAGTTCATGTCAAAAGTTTAAATAAAAATATCGATTATGATCTGGCTTACGGTGGCGCTTTTTATGCTTATGTTAATGCTACAGATGTTGGGGTTGTATTAAGTCCGGAAAACAATCGGCAGCTAATTGAGCTGGGCAAGGAAATCAGGCAGCAGGTGATTGAGACAAATCATCGTATTGTTCATCCTTTTGAAGCTGATTTGAGTGAGCTTTATGGGGTTATTTTTATTGAAGATTCTACTTTAAATGGGGTTGATAGTCGTAACGTCTGTATTTTTGCTGATGGAGAGCTTGATCGTTCTCCAACGGGCTCAGGGGTTTCAGGAAGAATGGCAATACATTTTAAAAAGCAGCAGATTAAAGTGGGCCAACAAATGGTTATTGAAAGTATTCTGGGGTCTAAGTTTACTGTAGAAGTGGTCAGAGAAATTGAATATGGATCTCATCATGCCGTGATCCCAAAAGTAACGGGTAATGCCAGTGTTACAGGTTTAAATCAATGGATTGTTCAACCTGATGATGAGTTTAAGCATGGCTTTTTTCTTCGCTAAATTGTACGTGCAGTCGTTAAACGCTTTTATTAAGGTGCTTCGGTAATATTGCTCGATCAACTATACTGGTTTTGAGCTGAGTTGGCACTGGTGATTTGAATCAGGTAAAATTTTGGATAATATGAGTCATAACGATAAAACAACTTCTGTACAGCAGCAAGTTCAAAAAGTGATATTAATTGAGGGGATTGCCAATGCGCTGGTTCTTGGTTTAAAGGCTATCGTTGGCATCACTACCGGATCACTGGCGATTGTTGGGGATGCATTGCACTCCTTAACCGATGTTACTAATAATTTTATTGCCTGGGCCGTTGTCAGGCATTCGAATAAGCCAGCTGATAAGGAACATCCCTATGGCCATCGCAAATTTGAAACTCTGGCGGTGCTTGGCCTTGCCATTTTGCTGGTTATTCTGGCTGTTGAGCTGGCATTACATGCGTTTAAGCGTGAGCCTGTAGAAATAGCCAGTTCTGATTGGGAGTTGGGGTTAATGCTGGTGGTACTGGTGATTAATGTGTTGCTTGCAAGCTGGCAGCGAGGCTGGGCTAAGCGATTAAAATCTGATATTTTACATGCCGATGCAAGCCATACTTTTGCTGATGTGTTAACCACAATCGTTGTAATTGTTGGCTGGCAACTATCTGCAAAAGGATACTTCTGGTTAGATCAGCTCTGCGCCCTTGGGGTTGCCGGTTTAATCTTGTATCTGGCTTTTGGCTTATTTAAAAAAGCCGCGCCAGTGCTTGTTGATGAGTACGCGGTCGACCCTGAGGCTTTAACGCGTTGCGTTGAGGGTATTGATGGGGTTAAAGGTGTGGTCAGGGTTCGTTCTCGATGGATTGGTGATATGGCTTCTGTTGATCTGGTTATTTTTGTCGCACATTATTTAACAACAGAAGAATCCCATCAGATTTGCGACCACGTTGAATCGGTGATTGAAAAAGAGTTCCATGTAGCAGATATTTCTATTCACGTTGAACCATATCATGAGAATCAAAAAGGTCAATAAAAGTTAATGATGAGTCAATATTTAATCACTGTGAGTCGCCTGTTTATTGTCATTGCTATTTTGGTCATTGCTATTTTTTTGAGTGGAGTAACCCAGGCTAAAGAGGGCACAGATATTCAGCCTGACAATCTTTTTCCAAGGGTTTTGTTGCAAACTTCAAAAGGAAATATCATTGTTGAGCTGGATCGTAGTAGAGCGCCTATAACAAGTAACAATTTTTTAGCTTATGTATCTGCCGGGTTATATAATAATACTGTTTTTCATCGAGTAATAAAGAACTTTGTCGTTCAGGGTGGAGGTTATGATGTGCACTATAATCCCAGAAAACAGTTAAAACCTGTTTTTAATGAGTCGGGCAATGGATTGAAAAATGAGATGTATACGATTGCCATGGCCAGAGAGCAAAAGCCACACTCTGCGACCGGCCAGTTTTATTTTAATGTTGAAGATAATGATAACCTGGATCCTGGTAGAGACTGGGGATATGCCGTGTTTGGAATGGTTATGGAGGGAACGGAAGTGATTGATTCAATTGCTGCAATAACAACCCATACACATGGCAGACTGGGTTGGTCGGATGTTCCCGTTAAACCGGTTTTACTAAAAAAGGCGAGTGTTATTGCGGAAGAAGTTACCGCTGAGAAATAAGTGTTTATACCTGTTCGAACCAGGACTCTAGAATAAGCGCTGCTGCTATACTGTCAATTTGTGATTTTTTCAGTTTTTTATAACCACCATATTCAAACAACTCTTCTCTTGCTGCGGCACTCGACAGGCGCTCATCTACCATTTCGGTTTTTACGCCAAAACGGCCATGGAGCTGGTTAGCAAATTTTCTGGCTCGCTGAGTGATAGGTTGATCGGAACCATCCATGTTGAATGGTTCACCAATTAATACGACGGCAGGTTGCCACTGTTTAAGCAACGTTTCAATGAAGGACCAGTTGGGTTTACCATCAACGGCCTTTACTGTTTCAAGTGGTGAAGCGGTGCACGTTATTGGCTGACCAACGGCAACACCAATTCGGGCAAGCCCAAAGTCAAATGCAATGATCTGGCTCATGCGTGTCCAGCGGTATTGGCAATATTATTGATATCTATACCCAACAAGTTTGCTGATTTTTCCCAGCGTTTCTCAATGGCGGTTTTAAAGATAATATCAGAGTCCAGTGGCACCGTTAACCAGGCATTGTTTAATATCTCTTCTTCAAGTTGTCCTGCTTCCCATCCAGCATAACCCAGCGCAATAAAAGCTTCGCTTTCCAGTTCATCTCTTCCCATCGCTATTAATATATCCGTTGAAGTGGTAATCGAAATGTTATGTTTTAAGTTGATACTGGAATTCCATAACTTTTCAGCACGGTGAATCACAAAGCCTCGATCGACCTGAACCGGACCACCCGCGAAAACCGGGTTAATATTCTGGTAACTTTCGCTGTTCTCACAGGGAATTTCCATATGTTCCAGCAACTCGCAGGTAGAAATATCCAGCGGATGATTGATGACAATTCCCATAGCACCTTCTTCATTGTGTTCACATAAAAGAGTGACACTCTGATAAAAGCTGGAATCCTGCAGAGAGGGCATCGCCACAAGCAGGTGATTTTTTAAACTGGGAAATGGCTTCATAACTCTATTGTTGGTGTTAACCATCGAAAAAACAAGTGATTTAGCATACATATATAAAAACAACTTGAAAATGACAAGCAGTATGATGAATGAAAGCCAGAATTTACCAAAAGAGCAGGAATTTTCGTCAGTTTGTTGATTGATTGTATTCGTTTATTTGAATTTCCAGGGAGTTTGGGTATAAATAGTGCTTCAAGTACGCTTTTCAAAGGTTGAGTTAGTTAAAGTCAGGAAGTCTGATATTGGTATGACTACTAAATCAGTTAATAGAAAATAAAAAAGCCCTTTCAGTTTTACTGAAAAGGCTTAATACTTAATCGGGTTTGGGTCTATAAATTATCAAGACTACAGATAACTATAAATATCAGTTATCTGTAGTTAATGCTACTTCTTTATTATTTTATAACAGTTGTATTCAGGTTGAATACAACGTTAACGACTTCGTTATCTTCAACATGAACTTCTGATACTGCTTTTATGCTATCAACATCATTAAGTTCTCTTGAGATTGAGTCAAAAGTACCATTGTTGTTAATTAACACAAATAACATGTTGTCGCTTTCACGATGAATAACGATATCGTCATAGTGATCGTCGTTGAAGTCAACCAGTAAGTGAGTAACACCACTTTCCATCAGGTCGATATCCATTTCTTTCAGGTCAGCGATTAACTGTCTGTCAAGGTCATTAACAAAACCCTGTTCGCCAGTAGTCAGTGTGTTCACACCAGAAAGACCAGCAGCTTTTGGTCCAGGACAACCAGGAGGACCCATTGGTGAAGCTTTCAGACAAGGGAAGTCGTCACGATAAACGAAACGATTTTTGCTTACGCTACGAGAGCCTCTCTTACAGGTCAAAGTATATCTTCTTCCACCCATAGGAATAGTTTGTGAGTAACCGCTACTGTTAACAGAAACGTTTCTGGTAGTACTACCATACTTCAGAGTACATGAAGAAGCATTGGTTGTAGACCATCTCAGACTAGTGCGACCTGTACGTGGGTGAACAGCAGTGTTAGTAAAGCTATTGATTCTAGGAATTACTGGTGCTGTAGTTACCGATACTGCTTTAGAGGTTTGTACATATTTACCGTTAAGCCCCAGACATCTGGCTGTTTGAACGATACGGCCTACATTAGAGTAGATTACGTTTTCAGTCAGAGAAGTACCAATGTTTCTTGCTGCCGAGTTAGCTGTGTATTTAAATGTACAAGATTTTGCATAGCTTGAACGTACAGCCAGTCTGTTTTTAGCTCCCTTTATCACTGATGATGGGAACGAAATGGTGACCCTGGGCGATGGAGGTGTAGCGCTAACAGTGAGCTTAACAACTCGAGTTGTCGCCAGATCTCTTGGACTCAGACAGGTAACACGGGCACTCAAAGTTCTTTGAGCCGTAAAACGGTGTGAGCCACTAGTTCTATAGTTACTTGTTAATCCTGGAACACCGGTTACTCGACATTCAACCGCATTGCTGCTGCTCCATCTGAAAAGAACAGAAACACCTTTGTAGGTTGAACTTGGAGAAAAGCTTGCTGAAACACTTGGTCTTCCATTTGAAGGTGGACCTTTGGGTCCTTCTGCTCCTGGCGGATTAGATGTGCCTGCCTGAACCATGGAAACTGAAGAAAGTAAAACAAAAAAACCAACTAATAATTTTTTCATACATGTCATCC
>JADGFG010000294.1 GCA_016743995.1 Kangiellaceae bacterium
GTACTTAGAGTCGATGCTGATAAAGCTAGCGACTGGAGTGAAGCCAATATCATTCGGCGTTGGAAGCGGATATATAATATTCCGCCCATCGTTCAGCAGTATCTTAAAAACTCTCAATCTGAGGCCATTGCCGCTGTTGCTAAAGACCTTATTGAAAAGTGGCGACAGCGCTTAACTGATATTTCCTGGTTTATGCGTAACCTGAATGAATATCTGGCGCGTAAGGCGAATAAAGAAGATGACTGTAAAGGTCGCTTCTGGGAAGGAAGATTTAAGTCTCAGCCTTTGTTAGATGAATCAGCGGTCATTACGGCCATGGCTTATGTGGATTTAAACCCCATTCGAACGAACATGGCTAAAACACCGGAAAAGTCAGATTTCACCTCCATTCAACAACGCATTAACAAACTGAAAAAACAACCTACAACCAACATTCCGTTAATGTCACTCAGCACATCGAGTCAACAGAGCCATCAAAATAGCATAACCTTTTCAACCCGGGATTACCTGGAACTGGTTGACTGGTGTGGCAGAGCCATATTACCCAATAAACAGGGTTATATTGATAACAACAAGCCTCCCATCTTACAAAGGCTGAATATGAATGCCGAAGGCTTTGTTGACCTGATGAAAAAACAGGATGACCTGTCTTAGTTAACCGTGATTGGTTCATCAACCGTGGTCACTCATTATCGAGAAAAATTGGAACAGAAATTCATCAAAGGTATGCATTTAAACAAAGCTATTTTTACCTGAGCCAACATCATCCCAATCAGCCTCACCAGACTATCAGAGACTTCTGAGAACTTCTCATGCATTCAATCCAGTTAATCTAAAAAATCACTGATTACCCTTCAAATTTTTCCACATAAAAACCAATTTTCGAACACATCATATTTAATAACAATAAATTGAAATTCATTTCTCAACTAATTAAAGCAATTTTTCTCAATGGATGTCCTATTTAAGCGTTTACCACCATAATCCCAAGAAATCTCTTTTCCTACTGTGGAAAACTTTACATTCATTTTTTTTCTCACTCTAACGAATTGATTTCAAAAAATACAAAAATCAAGCTCTCTATTTAGTAAAATCTCTCAAAATCATTTTCCCTGTGTCTATTTCAATTTCACACTTATATGATTTGTATGAAATAACTTGTAGTGGTTTTTTGGAAAAAACCTTATAATAGCAATCTCCAGTTTCTGTCGTGAGAAGCTCAGCTTTCCACAATATTGCCCCTCTAAAATCTAAAGCAAGAAGGTTTTGAAATTGACCAAATTTAGGAATGTGCTCATCAGGATCAAATAAAACTATCACTTTCCCCATTAATTCAAACGCTACCAATATCGCATGTTCAAGAGCTATATCAACTCCAGCTATAGTAAGTATATTCTCTGAAAAACTAATGTTTTTCATTCTAATGGAACCCCTTCACCAAAATTTTTGACCGGTATTCTTTCTAACAATTCAAACTGTTCAACACCTCCTCTGTTTTTACCCCATTGAGGAACAGGCAAAGCCGTGGATCTTTGTAATCGTGTATCAGCCGGAACTAAAACTTTCTGAATAAAGTCGGCTTGATTCAAAATAAGGTTATCAAACTTTTGTATGTGTACTAAAATTTAACGCTGGGATCTTTTTCTAATATTGAAAATAGATATTTACATGCTTCTGATTCTGACTTAAAAATTTTACCCCCTGTCCTCAAGCCTCGTTCAGAATAGTAATAGTGCCACTTTTTATTGATTTTTTCTAAACAATACTGTTCATCATTGAAATTTTTTCCCAGACTATATGTACAGTCATTAACACCTATCGCAGCAAGCTTTTTTTCTAACTCTTGAAAATTCAATTATTTATCCTCTTAAGGTGACCACTTTTAACAAGCGTTCCAACGGGCTCGGAAAGTTTGTGTTGAACACCCAAACCGATTTGATTAAATGCAGGGGCAATTATTGCTGTTTCAGAATTAATTGGCTTCATGATTTTATAAGTATTGAGTGAAGACATGTCTGTTGTTGGTGGTAACGCTCTCATTTCAAATGGTATATTAGCTGGCGAAACAAATGTTCCTCCTTCATGTCCATATCTATCAATTGTAGTACCTGGCTGTAATTTTTCTTTAGTTACTTTTCCAATAGCTCCGTAATTTAATGGCCAATATAACTGTAGTTCTTTTTCTCCTTCTCCCTCCTTACAACTCAACCCAAACGGATCAATCCAACTAACCGGATTAGGCGCATACTGATAACAATTAACCCCACCCAATAACCCAATCGGGTCTTGAGTAGTAAACGTCCCCGTATTCGGATTATAGTACCTATGGCGATTATAATGAAGCCCGCTTTCTTCATCAAAATATTGACCCTGAAAGCGAAGGTTGTTTTCGACTTCTTCTATGGCTTTAACGGCGACATTGCCGTAAGTTTTATAACGAGCTTGCCAGACGATATTACCTTCGTTATCTGAGAGTTCTTGCGGTGTCCCCAGGTGGTCAAGATGGTAATGATAGACTTTTTCGCCTTCAACCATGGCCACCGGTTTAAAACTGTCTGGCTCATAAATATAAGTCTTTTTAATCTGGTTACGTTCTTCCTGCACCATCTGGTCACCAGACCAGAGATAAGTGGTGGTTCCGAAGTTATCAACTTTTTCCCGTCGCCTGCCGAGAGGATCGTAATTGTATTCGGTCACCTGACCTTGCTTTTCTACTTTAATCAGCTGATTTTGCAGGTTGTAATAATAATGCGTGGTTAACTTACCGTCTTTACCGCGTTTTTCCAGAATAAGGTTGCCGCGCTGATCGTAAAAGAACTTTTTGTCACCCTGAATATGAAGGCGATTACCTCCGGCCGGATTTTCTGCCTGAGACTGGCGTCGTGAGTCAAGCAGATTTCCGGCAGGATCAAAGTGAAATACTTCTTGCTGGCTCTCATTTTGAGCTTGCCGTTCGCTGCGAGTGAGCCTGGAAAGCAAATCGTAAACATAGCGAGTTTCAACTTGTCCGTCTTCAATATGGTTAATATTACCGAACTGATCGTAACCATATTCACGTTGAATACGAGTCTCTTTATTACGTTGCTGCAAGGCTTGTTGTTTATGCAAACGCCCCATCGGATCGTAATCGGTTTGCGTGTTGAGTTGACCTTGCTGACGTTTTATTTCTCGACCAAAATCATCGTGTGCTATCTCGGTAATCAACTCGCCATTATGAATAACTGCACTCAGTTGATAGTTGTCGTTATATTGATAATTAACCACCTGCTGATCGGGCAAAGTCATTTGATTGCGATGGTTCGGCCATTGGTTTTGGTAAACGATATCTCGAAAACTTCTTTTTATGCGTTCTTTCTTATGATTAATTCGGCTGTGATGCTCTTTAGCCAGGCCGCCGTTTGAACTATATTCAAACGCTAAATAGTGTTGATTATTGTAAGTTTCAATCAGTTGATTATTTTTGTAAGCGAAACGACTTTTTTCAATGGGCGTGTCTGGCTCGCCAGGTGAGCGGCTGATTTTGCTAACCATACGCCCCAGTGGGTCCCGTTCAAATTCTGTTTCAATATCGCCGTCCCGGTGTTTAATTAATTGCCCGCCAATGTTGTATTCGTATTCTTGCACGCGGCCGTCAAAGCCTGTTTCTTTAATTAATCGTTCATTGCCATCATAAAAAAACTGGTAACGCTCGCCATTTTCATTGATT
>JADGFG010000295.1 GCA_016743995.1 Kangiellaceae bacterium
TAATTAGTCGCTAAAGGAAAATCGGATGAAATTACATAAATGGTCTTACTTTGTTGTCATTGCTTTATCAGGCATGCTCTCTGCTTGTGGTGAAAATTATGTACCAACACCTAATACCGCGCCAACAGTAGAAAGCTCACTCTCAGTAATAAAAGCTGACTATGATGATAAATTTGTTATTTCCAGAGAGAAACTATTAGAAAAAGCGAATGATAAAGAAACAGAAACCAGGTATTTACAAGTTTTAAATATTAAAAATACTGAAGGATATAACATCCCTGGTATTGATGTTGATGTAAAATCTCAGAGTATCACTGTACTTCCCAAAAAATTTAATGCCTTAAAAAAAGGAGAAAGTAAAACTTTTACTTATAGCTACTCCATCAACGACTCTCGCGGATTATCAGTTGACACGAACGTAAGCATCACGATTAATGGAGAAAATACTCGAATCATTGATTTGCTCTTTACTGATAGTAATTTACAACGTTGCATTCGTTTTGAAACAAGCAAACACAAACCTGAACTAAAATACCCGGAAGAGATAATTAGTCTAAATTGCTCATCAATGGATATAAAGTCACTCGAAGGTCTGCCCCAACTCAGCGCATTAACAAACCTTGATATAAGTAATAATCCACTCATAATTGATAAAGAAGTCAACAGCTGCGGTGCTGTTCTTGGCAAAACATTAAAAAAACTGAATTTAAGTAATACCGGACTATCACAGCCAAATGCCTATCCTGATGCATTAAAACATTTCACAGCCTTAACAGAGCTAAATCTTAGCAACAATAATCTGACAGCAGTAAACCTTGAAAAACAGGAAAAACTGGAAAAGCTCAATTTAAGTAACAATAGCGCGCTCAATGGTAATTTTTTATTAAGTGAGAACAACACAGTTTTAACAGAACTTAACCTCAGCAATACAGGACTACCGAATAATCACCCAATAAAAAACTGTCAATCCATCACAAGCTTAAACCTTAATAGCAATGCTGGATTTTCTGGAACCAGACTGCAAGATTGTAACAGTCTGAAAAATCTTGACTTAAGTCAAAATTTAGCACTGCCGCAAACATTTATTAGTAATTTATTAGCATTACCGAACATCCATCAATTAACGAATCTGAACCTGAGACAAACCAATCTGGGGCATACCTACCCAAGCCATCTTGATCTGAGTAAATTAGAGCATATCGTTGACTTGAATTTAAGTGATAATCCTCTGTTAAGAGGTAACATGCTACTTCCGGAAAACAAAATAATCTCATTACTCAACCTTGCCCACACTGGACTGACTGACAACTCAAGAATATCAACCAATACAAATACAGTCACACTCACCAGTTTGAATATAGGCAACAACAACCTTTCTTCAATCAACCTCGCCAATGTCCAGGGACTAACTGAGTTAAACCTCAGCAAAAATCAATTTACAACCAGCTTTCTCAGTACACTGGCCGGATACCCGCTGCAGCAAAGTCTGACAAAACTCAATATTGGTGAAAATAAACAGGTCGATGATGCTTTTCTGGTCGCACTGGCAAATACCAGCTTTCAAAACACGCTTAAACAGTTAAATTTATATTGTACGGCCATAAAAAACAACAACCAGGAGTTAAACCAGTTTTCAGCACTGGATGTGTTGGACCTGAGTGATACAAGTATTAATGACCTCGATGTCACAAAGCTACCCGCTCGCTTAAAATCACTCACATTAAACGCTACGCAGATTACAAATCTTAATCTCGGTCACTTAAACAGCCTGACCGAATTTACGGCAAAAGCCAACACAAAGCTGGTCACAGTTGACATTGAAAAAAACATTCATTTACAACGACTTATTCTTACTGAAAACAAGCAACTAAAAACAATCTTGTTCGATCCCTTAAAATCACTTTTATTAAGTCATATTGACATTGATCTGGAAACTCTGGATGACGAAACAAACAAAAGATTAGCCTCAGTTTTTTTGCTGCGACACCTACTTAATAAGTCGATCAACTAATAAAAAATCAGATAGTCATTTGTAAGCCAGACACTAAACGATACAAACTTTGAACTGCATTAAGCAGAACATCAATGATTCCGCCGTTCTATAGCGGAATCATTTTTCATGTTTTATAAAGGACTGAATTCTCCTTACCAGTTCCTTAGCTTTCTCAATATACAGAAAATGACCCGCCTCACTAAAAACTTGAATCTCAGAACGAACAAATTTCTCATGTACCGCCTGCATCTCCAGATAAGGAAAAGGATCTTTTTTTCCATGTAATATTAATACTGGAAACGTATTAAACTGCCCAAGTTTTGAAAACAAATCAAATTGCCCAATATTTTCATACATCAGATGATTAATTGTTTCCATATTATCGATAGTTTGTTGACTTAGATTAAGTTCAAGATCGGCAGCCAGCTTCTTATTATGGAAATATGCTTTAAAAAATAACTTATAATATTCTTCATGTGTTTTTATATCAAAGCTTTTAAAAGCTTTTGATTCCGAAAGAGAATTTAATTCAAGATTATCTTTTACAGTACGGCCAGACTCAATCCGCCTGCTTACCTCAGCAAAACCGCTTATTCTCAGTGGTACTGAAGACAATAAAATCAGGCTTTTCACTCGCTCTGGATAAGCAAGCGCATAATAGCTCGCAATGAGTCCACCAAAAGAGTTTCCAAGTACATGGACTTTTTCAAACCCACTTTTATGTCGAATATACTCCAGGTCATTTACGAACTGTTTCATGGTGATATTATCTTTGCTTACATTTTCTTTAGAAAAACCACTTCCTCGCTGGTCATAAATAATAACGGTAAAATCAGATAACAGGTTAACTAATGGCGTGAGATGATGAGAGTCAAAACCGGGGCCTCCGTGCACAATGAGAACAGGCTCCCCCTCGCCATGAGACGTTTGATACAGCGAATTGTAATCAATAGCCTGAACAAAAAAAGAAATTAACCAGACAAGTATTACCAATGTGGTTCGTATGTATAACATAACTCTCGTCTTTCAATCTGTCTTTTTGATTACTGTATAGAAGCAATGCTGTAGAAACAATAAAAATGCAGAAATAACTTGCACTAGAAATCTTTATATCTCTTCCGGATATTAATTTTTGTAGTTACTACATAGTACGCTATAAGCAGTAACTGACATTACCGCTTATAGTATTGAAAGTTCTTCAGTTATCAGGAGCGAGGAGGAAACATGCCGTCTAATGCAATAATACACTTTAGGGCCACTGCAGATGTTTCCTTTGATGGCTTATAAACTTTTTTATCAATTTTTATCTCCCCCCCACCAATTTTTACATTTTGACCTAATCGTACTTTATGACCATTTGAGGTGCCTGAGTGCATGGGAACAGAAGCTTTCAAATCTGGTAGCCTGAAAGTCGTCCTACCATCTCCACCATAGGTTGTTCCCAGGAGAGCAAATAACGCATTATTTTTATTAATGGGTAATATCTGACCATCACAAAAAGCCCATCCTCTGGGCGCAAAATTAAATGCTACCCAACGCACTTCGCCAACAAATGGTTCCGCTGCTAACTCAGCAATATTAAAAAGCATGATAAAGAGAATTGCTCTGCCTGTTTTTTTTATCATTATAATGTTCTCATGTTAAATAAAAGTTAAGATAATCACTATAGACTAACTTTCAAATTATCCCAAAGAGAAATAG
>JADGFG010000074.1 GCA_016743995.1 Kangiellaceae bacterium
ATAGGTTAGGATCATGAACAGGAATGAATGATATTTCAGCATCATTTCATATTGGAAATACTGGTCACCTTCAGGCTCATTTCATATTGGACAAGTCTACTACTTGCACTGAAGCTCCTTTCTCCCTTATAATTCGCCGCCCTTTTTTTTAAAGGGGTTAATTCTCACCCGATGATTTACGTATACGTCAGCTAGCCTTACGTATACGTCAGACTATCGATGTGAGCCATTCTCTGAACTGGTCGCGGTCAGAGAACAATCTTAATTGGAGAAACACAAAATGAGCGAATCATTTGTATTAAATGTTGAGCCTCGTGAAGACATGGGGAAAGGTGCGAGCCGCCGCCTACGTCGTTTAGAGGACAAAATACCTGGAATCATCTATGGTGCTGGTAAAAAGCCACAAGCTATCACTATTAATCATTCTGAAATGATTAAACAGCTTGAAGATGAGGCTTTCTACTCTCATATTTTAAGTCTTAAAGTGGCTGGTAAAGCTGAAAAAGTTATCTTAAAAGATCTTCAGCGTCATCCTTTTAAACCTAAAATAGTTCACGCTGACTTTTTACGTATTAAAGCTGGCGAAAAACTGCATACTTCAGTTCCACTGCATTATCTTAACGAAGATGGCTGCCCTGGAGCAAAAGCTGGTGGCGTTATTAATCATGCCTACACTTCTGTTGAAGTTTCCTGTTTACCAAAAAATTTACCAGAGTTCATTGAAGTTGATCTGGCTGAATTAGAAATGGATCAGGTTGTTCACCTTTCAGACATCAAATTACCAACAGGTGTTGAAATTGTTGAACTGATGCACGGTGCTGATCATGATCAGGCAATTATTACCATTCACAAAGGTCGTACAGCCGTTGAAGATGATAGTGAAAGCAAAGCTGAAGATGATAGCCCGGCAGAAGAGTAACTTTTTGAGTCTCGACACAGCTATCTCTAACTCTAATTTTGATAATTATTAGTCGCTAAATTTTTTTAGCGACTGACGATAACACTCAAATGGCAGAGATAAAGCTCATTGTAGGACTCGGTAACCCGGGTCCTCAATACACGCAAACCAGACATAATGCTGGCGTATGGTACGTTGAAGCGCTTGCAAAAGACTACTCTATTCCGCTGCAGCTGGAAAATCGTTTTTTCGGCCACACAGGCAGAGGAATGATCGGTAACAAAGACTGCCGATTATTAATCCCCAACACCTTTATGAATTTAAGTGGCAAGGCCGTCGGTGCTTTGGCAACTTTTTATAAAATTCTCCCTGACGAAATACTGGTGGCTCATGATGAGCTGGATATCGATCCTGGTACCGTCAAACTCAAAAAATCAGGGGGACACGGCGGACATAACGGACTCAGAGACATTATCAAGTCTCTGGCTAACTGCCGAGACTTCTACCGCCTGCGCATAGGTATTGGTCATCCGGGAGATAAAAGTCAGGTCACCAATTTTGTTCTGGGTAAGGCACAAAAGCAGGAACAACGTGCTATAGATGAGTCAATTGACGAAGCGCTACGCCATACCCGAGACATCATCAGTGGACAGCACGACCAGGTCATGCAAAGCATGCATGGTTTTAAAGCTTAAACCTGAACAAAAACAAATCTGACAGAGACCGTTTATAAATACGGTAACGCAGACAACTATTTATATTTTAATTAGCGACATTACAGTTCGCAGCTTAATTTTTGGAGTGACACCATGGGGTTTAAATGTGGCATTGTTGGACTACCTAATGTAGGTAAATCAACCTTATTTAATGCATTAACCGACGCAGGCATTGATGCCCAGAACTACCCATTTTGTACTATAGAACCCAATACAGGCATTGTGCCAGTACCCGATGAACGCATTGATGCGCTGGCAAAAATAGTTAACCCGGAACGGGTATTACCAACCACTATGGAGTTTGTTGACATTGCCGGTCTGGTCAAAGGGGCTTCTCAGGGAGAAGGTCTGGGTAATCAGTTTCTTGGTAACATTCGTTCAACTGACGCCATTACTCACGTAGTCAGATGTTTTGAAAATGACGATGTGATTCACGTTGAAAATAAAATTGATCCACTAGATGACATCGATGTCATTAACACTGAACTGGCACTTGCTGATCTTGAGTCCGTTGAAAAACAAATATTTAGAAATACAAAAATTGCCAAAAGTGGTGATAAAGAAGCCAAAGCCCTGCTGGTTGTGCTGGAAAAGTGCAAGCTACTGCTTGATGATGGCCTGCCCCTTCGTTCAGGTGACTGGGACGAGGATGACTGGAAAATTGTCAGCAAAATGCAGATGATTACCAGCAAGCCCACCATGTACATCGCCAACGTCAGCGAAGACGGCTTTAAGAACAATCCTTTTCTGGATAAGGTGAAAGAGCTGGCCAGTAAAGAAAAAGCCAGTGTCGTGGCTATTTGCGCCTCAATGGAGTCAGAACTGGCAGGCCTCGATGCTGAAGAGCAAACTGAGTTTTTATCCGAAATGGGTCTGGAAGAACCCGGGCTGAACCGCGTTATCCGTGCTGGTTACCAGCTGCTTGATTTACACACTTATTTTACTGCAGGCGTTAAAGAAGTGCGTGCCTGGACTATTCCGGTTAATGCCACAGCACCTCAGGCGGCTGGAGTCATACACACCGACTTTGAAAAAGGCTTTATTCGCGCTGAAGTTGTCGCTTACGATGATTTTATTGATAATCAGGGCGAAGCTGGCGCTAAAGAAGCGGGAAAATGGCGTCTGGAAGGAAAAGACTACAATGTAAAAGATGGCGATGTGGTTCATTTCCGTTTTAATGTTTAGTTGCAATCGTAGAGCCGAGCACTACAAAAATTACTATCACTAAAAATATTAAAAAAATGCTGTTCTATGTGTTGACAAGCGGGCCTCGAATCTGGAGAATACGCGCTCTTGAAACGAACTGGTGACAGTTTGTAGAAAAGAATGATGGCAAGGTAGCTCAGTTGGTTAGAGCACATCACTCATAATGATGGGGTCGGTGGTTCAAATCCACTCCTTGCTACCATATTTAAAAAAACCGCTTTTTGAGCGGTTTTTTTATGTCTGCTATTTCGTTAATTCCTGAACATTGATTTTTCGAATATTTAAACCTTCACTCTCCAGAGGAGCTTCAAAGTAACAGTTCACCTCGTTAAAAACAGCTTCTGTATCAAAACGTGCCCGCTCCGGATATTTAATACGCCTCTGCGCAATTTGATTGAGACACTGTTCATTACTGACATCCAGGTAAACCATTTGCGAGTACGCCTCAGCTTCTGTTGCTATCGCTTTAAACCAGCAACGTTGTTTCTTAGTATTGGCGGGAAAATCCATAACGACGTTTGCCCCGGCTCGTAGAATTTCAATGACATGTGCTTTTACCAGCGGCTTTAAAATAGCTGAGTAATTTAAATAGTCTTTAAATGAGGCCATTTTATTGGGATAAAGTTTCGACAACCAATCATCTTCAGAAAGCAAAACCGCATTTTGCTGTTGTGCGACCAGTTTTGACTCTGTTGATTTGCCAGCTCCCATTTTTCCACAGAAAAATATTAACTTCGCTTTTTTTCGCATTTTTTACCTTGGCATGTCATTTCGTATCGTGTCTTGTAAATTATAATCCAGTACCAAAAATTCAGGAAGGTATGATTAAAATCAAGGGGCTCTCCTGACCGATGAACAATCAAAAGAGGTTCATGCTGATAGACTAACCTGTGGCCCTTCCGTAAAATGTAACGCGGAAACGGCCGGACAGTCTACTTAATAATGTGCGCGAGTTTCCCCATGGGTTAACTGTCTTTTAATAACTCCTGGAGCAGCCATGATTATCAGTCTTTTAACTTTTTAACTTTTTAAGAATATAATAGAGCAAGCCAGCCAGTGGAAAGCACCACCATAAGAAATTGACTAAAAAATGGTACACACTTTCACCAATAAACCCGTTTTCATCAGAAAACAGAACTACATACCCTTTTAAATCGATGGGTGGAATTATCGTAATTTTATTATCAATAAGATGTAGAATGTTTTATAACAAACATAGTTGTCGGATCATCACTTAATGTAATCTCAGTGGTAAAAAACTTAATTATTAAAAACAAAAAAATAAAGAGAGTAAATAGTAGAGTCGCTTTATGGTTTTGCAAGGCCATGTTTTTTCCTCATTTTTCCAACAGCATTCATTAAAAGTTTTCCCGGACAAAACACTAGACATTCAACTCAATAATTAAACTTATTTTACACGAATAACAGGTTGTTACCAAAAAATGATAAAAGAAGAATAAGTGCGTCTACTCTTTGTTTCTCAACCTATTCCTTCATCTCAGCGCTGTCTTTAATCTTCATTCTGAATATACCAACGGAATGACTGGCAGAGCCTGTATGACCAAATCCAGAATATGCAGCAATTGAGTTGAGTGATGACCTCCTGATTGCTGGCACTGCATCTACGTTATAGCACTTAGAGATTAATTAAGTGATTGTTCATCTAAAAGACCAAATATTCTTTTGAGAAAGCTGATAATTCAATATAATAACGGTTCTAAATCAGGTTTGAAATTAAGGTTTAATTTAACGATTTATAAAAAACAACTAAAAGGAAGAACGAAAATGGAATCCCCCCACCAGGATATAAATTCGGAACAGCAAGTCCCTTTAAAAGCTACTTCAACTGATGTCGATAATTTAATTGACAACATCAAGGCTATCGCAACTGAAAAGCATGATACGCTTTGGGCAAAGTTAAAAAAACAATTGAAAGATATCGGAAAAACGTTCCTGGCTTCAGCAGTTGCATTAATCGTTGCGATTGTTAGCTCATTTTTTTTCAACTCACAATACTTTCAAAACATTCAAATTGCTGTTGATGATATTAGAAAAAAACTGCCAACAGAAGCAGATAAAATATTAGTTACAAGGTTATCAAATACCTTGGGCGAAAATAGTTCCATACTCGGCGAGTTACAACAGGAGCAACTCCGTCAAAAAGAAAGAACGCAAGTGGGCGAACTTTCAAATGCCACGCACAATCAACAATTAGAAAAAATTTCAAAAGAGCTTGTCACCATTAAGGGAAAATATAATCAGCAATTAGTTGTCAACAAAAATAACAATCAGCAATTAGAATTATTAGATGCAAAGCTAGCCACATTTAGAAGTACTGTATTAACTCCAGCAAATCCAACAAACAATGCCTTGGTTAAAACGTTAAAACAACTTTTGCAACAAGGCAAAGCAATGAACTCGACAAAGTTACCTGAAGAGAATACGCAAAGCTGGCTAAAAAGTGTTTACTATTTTGTGCATACGCTACCCAACGGCGATAACCAACAACTTACAATTATCAAAAAAGCAATGACAAGAATCATTGAAGACACAAATGAATATAAAGATAATGACATCAGAATTTCAGAAACACTGATTATTTTATCGACCTTAAAGTCACTTGCTGAGGCAGCGGTATTAGGTACAATCATTAGCAATCCGTAGATCACCCATTGATTTATCGCTGAATATTGATATTGCCCGTTTTTTAGCAAGCATTAATAGACTATCTGGTATTATGTGCTCAACTTTCAAGTTGGTATGTTACTTAATTTTTAAAAAGTAAAATATTCGTCGTTGTATTTTTTATCATTGGGTTTATTCTTAATTTAACCATTGTTAATGGTTCTCATTTTTAAATATTAATTTAACTTTACCCAAAAACTTGATTTTCTGCCATGTTCAACTTTTAACCTTTTCATAAAATCATCGTAGGATTCTAAAATCGCATAGGTTTCAATTTCACCATTTAACACTACCAGTTTCTTGTAGTACTTTGCCGCATGTCCATAAGACTTACTCTTTGCTCGTGCCAGAATATCCAATAACAGATAACGGTAACAGGCTACAGCAGCCAAAGGCAGCTTGGCTTTTTCAAATTGTCTGGCAAAATCAAGTAAATAGCTATAGTAACAATTGGCCGCATCTACAGGGTTATTTAATACTAAGATTTGAGCTTGTTCATTTTCGCCTAATGCAAGTAGCATGGTTACATTGGATGAAAAATTTTTCCCCTGGTGGGCAGTTTTAATCGCATCATCTATCGCCTGCTGCTTCTCATTTTCATCAAGAACTTCCAGGTAGTTTTTAAAGGCGTCGTATTCATGATAGTTTTTATATAACTGATAGCGAACCTTTTTCAAATTCTCAGAGTCCCCCTTTAAACAATAAACCTTGTCCAACAGACGCAAACGTTCAGTAGAAGATTGTGATCCCCAGGGCGAATCCAGCCATTCAAGCGCTTCATCAACCCGAGCGAATTGTAGATACATTTTAACAATACTTTGTTTTTCCTGGTCATTTGGTTTGGGCGAAGTAATCAAAGTGGCACGTTCGTATAATTCTGGGTCTTTAAGTGCTTCCGCAATGGAGTGAAGCGCGCAGCAAGGACGCAAAGTCGATAAATTGAAACGACCTCCTTCGGTAGGCTCTTTCATAGCTTGCTTAAGCTCCGACTCGTACCGCCAGGCCAGTTGCTTTAGCTGCTCATCAGATAACAATAAATGGCTGTTGGGTAGTAATTGGTCAAAGACCCCAAAATCATTTTTCTGAAAGAGGTCAACAATTCGCTCTAACCAGTTTTCTTTCGAATGAGTCCAACGACTAGCGGCGTTTAGCCAGAGCAAGGTCGCTTCATGAAAAACTCCGCTAATATCACCGCTGGAGTCATCACAACGGTCAAGTACTTTTGATGAGGTGGCAAGAAACTTGTCGACTAAATCAAAAGCCAGCCTGGGGCTAGCTTCTAGTAACCCTGTTTCAATATCATGAGTGATGGATTCCAGATTTCGTGCAAAGTCATTGCTTGCGTAATAATCAATGAACTTGCGCCCCCGTTTAACCGATTGAATGCGTTTATTGATGGCTTTGGCAAAGGCTTGTGGATCGTTTCGCAAAACAAGAGTTTCTATTTGAGCATGTAGCTCTGGAGTCCGAATATACAAATCCAGAATAAAGTTACTGAGGATATCAGAATCTAAGCCGGATAGTTTTTGTTTTATTTCTTCGATATTCATAATTTTGTTGTCGGGGTTTTAATAGCGCCAATCTTCATGGGTTAAGGTTTGAGAGGAGAAAAACACAGACACTCAACTCAATAATTAAACTTATTTTACACGAATTGCAAGTTGTTACCAAAAAATGATAAAAGAAGAAAAAATGCCGGCCTGAGGATGTAATTAATTCTGTGTAGCAGTCACTCATTATCTCAAAAAACTGGATCAGAAATTCATCAAAGGCATGCGAAACTCGGGGACACCCATCACTCAAAACATACCGAAATACTTCCCAGGTGTTGTGGTTCCTATTAAAGTTTTTATGAGTGCCCTTTTTATTCTATTCTTTCGGGTCTGGGCATATTGAAAATTTAGCATGGAATAACTATGTAGTAAAATAGAACTGCCCCCTGTTATTTTGCATTTATAAAAAAATAGCAGCAACTAACTAAGAGTTGAAATCGCATTTTCAACGATTTCGAACAAAATTATTTTGTGGCTGTCCCCTTACACTATTTCCAGGCTTTAAATGAGACTTGCTTCACATTTTTTCAAGCGACGAAGACTGTAAAGTTTCCCTGATACTTTATTCTCAAATCAGGGACTTTATGGACAGCAATTACCAAAGCCTAACATGGCGACAAATGGCCTCATATCACGAGGAATTAAGAAAAGAGATATTTGAAAAAGTAGAAAGTCGTTACTCATTTTTAAATATAAAAGCCAATGAAATAAGCTATAAAAACTCTGTTGAAGCTGACAGTTGGAAGAAAGTCTGGGATAAACCAAACCGAGCCGCAAGTTGGAGTTGGGCTGATTTGTACCATGAGTATCATACGCGCGGTTCAGCCAGACGCTTTGATATGGCCTTATCAAGAAATGGCGGGTTGGTTGGTTTATGCTATGGTATGATGGAGCGAGACAGGGTTATTTTAAGACTACACGCTGTTGAACGTACACCTGTTCAAAGTAATGCCATATCTGATTACATTGATATAAATCTGTATGCAGCTAACTTATATGCCAGATTGAATAACACACGTGAAATATGGATTTGTGACCCTGTATCGCCAGCACATACCAGAATGTACCAAGGTAAAGGGTACACGCCTCATGAGAACTATCGTGGAACCGTAACGCATTTAGTAGTGAAATTATAATGAAAGAGTTTAATCGCGAAGAAATTCGCAAAAAAATAGAAGAAGCCGAAAAAGAGATGATCAAAAAAGGTCAATGTCCTGATGGGCTTGGCGAAGCTATTGACAAAGCTGATGAAGAATCTGGCGAAGGTCGCAGAGGTGTTTTTGCTGGCCCAAAAAATGAAGTTGATCATTATAGGATATTACGTGAGATCAGGAAGGGTGATTCAGATGAAGAGTGAACGAGAAAAAATGCGAGAAGATATCAAAAAGCGAATTGATAAAGTTGATAAAGAAGCAGTGAATGACTCTCAACGAATGGCGAAAAAACTGAAAAACTTACATTCTAGTATTGGGCAAGAACTTAAGAAATTAAGCGAATAGCAAAGATATGCCAGATCATTGTTTTTAAAGGCGCTTACCAGCGAAGGGCCAAAAAATACGTCTTAATATACCGAAATACTTCACAGGTGTTGTGGTTTCTATTAAAGTTCTTATGGATTCCCTTTTTATTCTATTCTTTCGGGTCTGGGCATATTGAAAATTCAGCATGGGATAATTATATAGCAAAATAGGCCTGACCCCTATTGTTTTAAAGTTTTTGTGGGCTCCCTTTTTATTCTATTCTTTCGGGTCTGGGCATATTGAAAATTCAGCATGGGATAACTATATAGCAAAATAGGCCTGACCCCTATTGTTGATCATATAAGCTCTGGGTAACTTTAATTAATTGATTTAATGTTCGACTAAAGTAAACCTCCCGTTCACTTTGGCAATAACTTTTAAACAAAGATATTTGAACTTTAACCTGGCCATCTTCAAAATAAACCAGTTGTCGTTCGGTGATTGTTGTTCCGTCGCTACATTTCATACAGCTAATCGTATCAACAAGTTGATTTATTTACATTGATCTATTGCTGAAGTACCTGTGATCTATTGACGTATAGCTTTATAGACAATATCTTACGCTGCCACAGCTTTTTGAGAACTTACTTCGAACAAAATTATTTTGTGGATGTCCCCTTATATACTGCAAAAAACGAAAGTGAGCTGCATGGGTTATTAAGAAATGCTTTTAATGAACTAGCAAGAAGTGATTTTAATACGCACCAGCGCAGAAACGCACTGGCTTCAATTGCAAATATTCAAAGGGAGATTAACTCAAGGGCACTCCGCCTTTGAAATTCTTAATGAGGATACGGCCAATTGTAGGCCTACAAGGTTTTAATATGGTGTAAAGACTTAAGTCATACCCCCACACTCCAGCTTTCACTCAAGGCTTCTGCCTGTTTCAAGCATAAATCAATTGCCTCATCAGCCTTATCAGGTGGATATTTCCACTTTCGAAGTGCTCGGCGAACAAGGTTACGTAGCTTAGCCCGAACGCTGTCACGCACCTGCCAGTCAACGGTGGTGCTTTTTCTCAATTGCATAGTGACATATTTGGCAAGTTCTCTAAGGTTATTATCACCTAGTTCTTTTACAGCAGATTCATTTTGTATTAATGCGCGATAGAATGCTATTTCATCAGGATTTAAACCTGAGTTTTCAGCCATTTCCGCATCGTCAGCCATCTCCTTAGCCATAGCAATCAGCTCTTCGATAACTTGTGCTGTCTCAATGGCACGATTATGATATTTGCGTAATGTTTCCATGATACGGTCAGAATATTTTTTTTCTGAAACCACATCCGTTTTCATGCGAGCTTTTACTTCATCACGCAATAAGCGTTCAAGCAAATCAACAGCTAAGTTTTTCTCTTCTAGATTTGCAACATCTTCCATGAATTCAGGTGATAACAGGCCAATATTTGGTTTATCCAAACCAACTAAATTGAAAATATCATCAACGCCTTCAGCAACAATTGCATTGTCAATTATCTGTTTTAAAGCGGAATTCTTTTCTTCATCAGTACGGCGTTTATCAATCGTGGTGAATTTGCTTATAGCATTCTTCACCGCTCCCAAAAATGCTATTTCTTTTTTATATGGCTCCACCTCATCCATCGTGCCACATAATGTATAAGCTTTACCAATAGCTGCCATCACGTCCAGAAATCGTTTCTTTCCATCTAACTCACCGTTAGAACCTTGCAAACTTAGAACATGGTTCATAGCTCCGGGTAGCAACTGCAAAGCGTTATCTTCGTAGCTGCTATAGTCAAAACCATGAAGCATACCGCGTACCACATCCATTTTTTCAAGGAAAATTGCATAGGCCTCATGGGTATCATGGGTGGGCTTACCTTTACCATTTGAGCCAGTATAGGTTTTCAAAGCCTGTTTTAGTTCGCTGGCAATACCAATGTAATCAACCACTAAGCCACCGGGCTTATCTTTAAACACACGATTAACACGGGCAATCGCCTGCATTAAATTATGGCCTTTCATGGGTTTGTCTATATACATGGTATGACAGTTAGGTGCATCAAAACCTGTTAGCCACATATCGCGCACGATCACCAATTGCAAAGGGTCTTTCACATCTTTAAAACGCTTCTCAAATAGCTTCTTCGTTTCCTTATTGTGAATATGTGGTTGCAGCTTTTCTTTGTCCGAAGCCGAACCTGTCATTACTATTTTAATAGCACCTTTTGTTGGATCAACATCATGCCACTCCGGCTTAAGAGCAATGATTGCATTATACATATCCACGCAGATTTCACGGCTCATACATACAACCATCCCCTTGCCGGGCATAGTCGCTATACGACTTTCAAAATGGCTAACAAGATCTCTACCTACTTGCTCCATACGTGGTTCACTGCCAACTAACTTCTCTAGTGCAGCCCATTTTGATTTAGTTTTTTCTTTATCGCGCTCCTCTTCATCCTCAATAACATCTTCAACTTCATCATTTAATCCTTCTATATCAGCAGAATTAATATCTAGTTTTGCCAATCTCGATTCATAATAGATTGGCACCGTTGCTCCATCGTCAACAGCATCTTGAATATCATAAATGGATACGTAATCACCAAAAACAGCTCGCGTATCTTTATCAGCAGAATCAATAGGTGTTCCTGTAAAACCAATGAAAGATGCTTGAGGTAACGCATCACGCATATGCTTAGAATAACCAAATGTATACTTTCCTGTTTTTGTATTAAGCTTGGCTTTATCACCGTACTGACTACGATGTGCCTCATCGCTTACCACGACAATATTGTGACGCTCACTTAATATTGGATGAGCCACTTCATCACCTAGTAGAGAGAATTTTTGTACTGTTGTAAAAACAATTCCACCCGATTGACGTGAAGCTAATATATCTCTCAAATCATCTCTATCTGCTGCTTGTATAGGTGTTTGTTTTAATGTCTCTGATGCCATACCAAATGTATCAAATAACTGACCATCTAAATCATTACGATCGGTTACTACTAAAATAGTAGGATTATTCATTTCGAATTGCGCTAATAGTTTCCCTGCATAACAAATCATGGAAATTGACTTACCTGATCCTTGGGTATGCCAAACTACGCCAGCCTTACCTGAACCCGGCTCAACTTGATTAGCATAAGTGGCGCGCCGTTCAGCAACACCTTGCTTCTGAGCGGCAATCACAGTCGCTTTTACCGCCTCGCGTACTGCGTGAAACTGATGATAACCAGCAATTTTTTTAATACTTGTATCACCATCTTGCTCAAATAAAATAAAATGGCGAATATAATCCAGAAATAGATCAGGCTGAAAAAATCCTTTTACCAATGTTTCTAAAGCATATTCAAAAAGTGGCCTGTCATCTTCATTAGCAATTGTACGCCATGGCATAAAGCGTTCTTTATTCGCGGTCAAAGAACCTACTCGTGCATTCAGTCCATCACTCACTACTAAGGCTTCATTGAACACAAATAAATCGGTTATTTCATCTTTATAAGTTTGCAATTGCTGGTAAGCCGACCAAATATCGGCATTGTTATCAGCAGGATTTTTAAGCTCTAACACTGCGAGAGGCAGGCCATTGATAAACACAATAACATCCGGCCGCCGATTACCCTTACTGCCTGTAATCGTGAACTGGTTAACGACTAAAAACTGGTTGCTGCCGACATTATCAAAATCGATAAGATGAACGTAATCATTCTTTTCTTCGCCACTTGCATCTTTGAATTCAACCTTTACGCCTTCCAATAACATCTGGTGAAATGATTTATTGTTTTTGATCAGAATGGGCGTTTCAGGCTTTGCGACTTGCAGCGCGACTTGCTCCAGTGTTGCCACTGGAATGTGAGTATTAATCCGCGTAAGACAATCAAGAAGACGATCATGCAAAATAATTTGTCGATAATCAGCACGTTCGGGACTACTACCATCTGGCGCAATATCGTAGCCACAGGCATAGTCATATCCAATGGATTGAAACCAATCGAGGCAAAGCTGTTCTAGTTGGTCTTCAGTTATCATGACTTACTCGCAATCAAATTTTTTCTAATAGTCGTAACAGTCCCTAAACGCATTTTATCCCCCTAATCTAACTCGGTTCTCCGCCACATTAACCGCCAGTTCAAGCAGCTTAGTTAACATTGCGTGGTTATTATCTCCAGAATACCAAATCGGACGTATTCCAATTCCAAAGAGACGCTCCTCTGTTTCTTGTTTTGCCTGTTGATCGACATTTCCATCTTCTTTGACTGGGTCTGCTAACAAGGAAAAATGCTCAGGAATAACAAACTGGCCTTCATCTTTCACATGCTTGAAAAGCTCCATCGTTTTGTCTTGAGCTAACGAACAACCAAGGAATAACAATGAATGGCTTATATATACTTGGCGCAGTGCCTTTGGAAGCTGTAGGCGAAAATCAATCTCAGCTTCACCGTAACCTTGTTTATATTGGTCTTCAGTAAAAACATAGGTTTCTGGCTGGCTCGCATCGCCATGAAGCTTCAACAAGCAGCGATCACCTTTCAGTAACTTTTGAACAAAATTACTGTTTTGCTGTAGTCCAAGCAGGAAGCCATCAAACTCAGGTGCGCCCTTTGACTTAAACCAGTCCTCAATTAGCGTGTCAAAATTTGTAGTAACCATAGCCCCGGAGCAAAGCCGATGTAGAAGCTGAATTACCATGGGAATTCGGCTACGGTTCTCTTCAATATTGGCCTTAACTCGGAAAGTAGTACCTACATGGTTATTGAGTTGTATTTGGGACGCATCCGATAGTTTTTGAGCGAGAGCTAAATACTCACCCGCATTTAATAATTGATCTACTTCATTATCGTCAATATCAACAAGCTTACGGCCTAATTCCTGAAGCGCATTCCCCCAGCCGGGATAACCAGCAGCGGCAGAAATTCCCGCGCCAACAAAAGGAGCGACCTTTCGCCGTCGAATGAGACTTACTAAATCACTGAAAACCGCTTCCTGATTACTCTCGTAAATATGGTTGATTGCGCCGGAATGAATTTCTTTTAACTGCACGCCATTCCAATTGTCTAACTCATCTAAATAAACCGTCCGATCTACCCAATAAAGCACCTCGCTGGCTTTATATTGATACGCTTGATCATGGTCTTGCAGGCTGCGAATTTCTAATAGCTCTTCGCCATCCAAAACCGCATTGAACGCTTCATTGTCGTTCAATCCATTTTCTAAAAAAACTTCAATCTGTTTGATTAATTCAGCGCTTTTTTTGACTTTCTCAATGGGCATTTGAAACCTCCAATTCACCCGATAGGAGTTTGGGGAGGAGTGTATCTCTTATTTCTTTAAGGGCTTTTTCAGAATTCAAATTAGCATTCCGCTTCTCAAATAGTACGCTAACTACTTCATTGAAACGTTCAATGATTATATCTGGAGGCAAGGCAATATCCATTGCGGTTACTACATCTGGTCTAACCGCAGGATAAGCTCCCCCATCGGCTAAATGCGCTAGTCGATCTATATTTTTATCACTGACTGAGGCTATATATAAAAATCCTATGTACGCAGTCTTTTTTGGAGAAAGCACCGCAAAACCCGTACTAGCCGTTAACTGTTCTTGTGTATCACCAATAAGTGCAAATGAACGATTCCCCGGGCGAACGGTTCCAACTATTACATCACCTGCACTTAATATTCTTTTTGCCCGGCTTGGGGCATCTTCCCAAGAGTAATATTGGACGTCTTCAATTACGCCATATTTTGTGTTTGCTAAATCAACATACAGGACTTCCGTCGGCGCATTCTTTTTTGTCCAAGATAGTTTATTTAAATCACATAAATCATTTAATGTACCTACATCCCAACCATCAGGGAGCTCACCGAGTTCGGAGCTTTCTAACGTTTCTGGAAAGAGAGCTGCGGTGGATTTTAGAGTTTCAATTTGTTCAAAGGGGAGAGTGTTTAGTTGCTCTACTGTTTTCCCAGAGATGACGGTCATGGCGGCTTGTTCGGGATCTTGCCCATTTACCTTGGCGGCGATTTTCGCGCGGGTGGGTTCAAAATCTACAAACCAGCTCTTAAAAACCGCCTGCGCCATCCCCTCCAACGTTTGGTTTATTTGACGGTTCGTTCGTATTTTGTCGTCAAACACGCCCAAAACATCTGCAATTCTTTTTTGCTCACCAATTGGAGGAACGACAACTGACAACTTCCTTTGAGATGTAATTGGAACTTGGTTTCTTGTTGTTTGGCTCATAACCGATGCGAGCTGATTCTGAAACGGAACTCCTGAAAAATATGCAGCAAGGTATTTTGGTAACAATCTTGTTTCATCGAGCCTATAGTGCGTTAAGGATGTACCGATTAGCACTCTTTCATTCACCTTAGGAACTACTGCTACTCTTCCTACTGTAGCATTGTGCGACAAAAGCACGTCGTTAGTTTCAATAAAACCAAACTTAAATTTATCTGCTTTTTTATTTGATAATCGTGGGGCATTTTTTAAATCGATATTGCCAGCTTCATCTAATAGCTTAGCAGTTAAAAATGGAACTCCATCATCACCAAACTCAGAGGTTCTTGGATAGTTTGAGCCATGATTTCCATCTTTGTGAGCAATAATCACCCCGTCCTCTATCAATTTTTGAATTGTTACCGTTGTCCAGTACTCAGCACTCATAACCCAGCCCCGCCAAGTTGTTTTTGATCTCTGCTTCTAGACGGTCGGATTCGTCAAACTGCCCTTTCAGCTGCGTGGTTAGCCTTGCCATTTTCTCAGCAAAGGGCTCGCTGTCCTCCTCCACATCGGCTGCACCGACATAACGACCAGGGGTGAGGACGAAATCGTGTTTAGTAACATCTTCAAGACTCGCGGATTTAACAAAGCCCGCGACATCCTCATAATTTTCACCCTCTTGCCAATTGTGGAAAGCGTCGGTGACTTGGCTTAGGTCTTCGGCAGTGAAATCACGCAAGACACGGTCTTTCATAAAGCCTAAATTCCGCGCATCAATAAACAGGACTTTGCCTTTACGGTCACGCAGTTTACGACCACTGGCGGTGGTGCGCTCGCCTTTGTTCTTTGTTAGAAACCAAATACAGGCGGGAATTTGCGTATTGGTGAAAAGCTGCCCCGGTAGAGCAACCATGCATTCAACCAAATCTTCCTCAATCAGTTTTTGGCGGATTGTGCCCTCGTTATTTGTATTGGAACTCATCGAGCCATTGGCGAGCAACAAACCCAAGGAGCCATTGGGCGCGAGGTGATAGAGCATATGTTGCAGCCATGCGAAGTTCGCATTACCCGATGGCGGTGTGCCGTATTTCCAACGCGGGTCATTCTCGCTTACGCCAGCGTCCCACTCCTTCATATTAAAAGGAGGGTTGGCCATGACGTAATCGGCGCGCAGGTCGGGGTGTTGATCATTGGTGTAGGTGTTGGCAGGCTCTTTGCCGAAGTTAAAATCAATGCCTCTGATCGCCATATTCATCGCGGCGAGTTGCCATGTGGTGTGGTTGTACTCTTGCCCATATATCGAGACATCGCCGATCTTGCCTTTATGCGCATTGATGAAATGCTCTGACTGCACAAAGAAACCACCAGAACCCATGGCGGGGTCATAAACGCGTCCTTTGAAGGGTTCTAGCATTTGCACCATCAGGCTAACGATGGATTTAGGCGTGTAGAACTGGCCACCTTTTTTACCCTCTGCCAATGCGAATTGCCCCAGCATGTATTCGTACACATGGCCGAGAATGTCTTTTGAGTTCAAGCTAGCGTGCGCAAAAGGAATGGTCGCGACAAGGTCGATTAACTCGCCCAATTTGGTTTGGTCAATTTGCAGACGGGTATAGAGTTTATTAAGAACACCTTTGAGCTTTAGGTTTTCGGCTTCAATAGCGTCTAGCGCATTATCAATCAGGTGACCAACAGAGTTAAATTTTTTGACTCTCTTTTTACCATCTGCGCCATCTGATAATTGAAGTTCTGCTCCACCAATGACCGTTTTGTTATTGTCTTGCAGAAATTTCCATCGGGCATCGGCAGGCACCCAAAAGACATTCACTTCTTTGTAGTAATCACGCTGCTCAAGCTCTTCTAGTAATTCTGCTTTGTATTCATTTGAATCTATACCTCCAAAATCATCTGGGTCTAGATAATAATCATGCTCTGGGTCTTTGAATTGAGCAGTCAGTTCATCTTGACGAATTTTGAAAGAGTCGGATACGTACTTAATAAACACAAGCCCAAGAACGGTATGTTTATATTGGGAAGCATCAAGTGTTGAGCGCAACTTATCTGCTGCATTCCATAGCTTTTTATCTAAGTCTTGTAGAAATTGTTGTTCTTCATTACTGGTCATATACGTTACCCAAATACCTTCTTTATTTTAATCTATTGTTCAAAAAATTCTTCGTCTACTTTTTTTAGATGAAGAACCTCTTCATCACGACAACCGATGTTATACGTGATCATTAATTTTGCGAGATATAGCCCATCGATTAGTACAATTCTCACTCCTAAATCATTAGCTGTTTGAATAGCTGATGAAGTAAAAGCTGAACTGGTAAAGAAAATACCTTTCTGAGCTTTTTTCAGATTAAGCGCTCCGAAGAAATCTCTAATGGCTCCTGAGCCAATGTTATTTCCCTCTGCGTAACGCTTTGCCTGAATATAAATTTGATCCACTCCAAGCGGGTCTTGATCAATGACACCATCAACGCCATCATCACCACTTCGACCTATAGCTTTACCAGCATTTTCTGACGTTCCGCCATACCCCATACCAATGAGCAACTCGATGATTAATTCTTCAAAAAACTGTGGAGTTGCACCACGAATTCGTCCCAGTAAGTCGGCGGCTAAAGCATCACCTATTGCCTTATGTGATGAACGTAAAAGCTCATCAGGGGTAGCCTCTTCATTAGATAATCCACTTTTACCTTCCAAGTCAGTTGTTGCAGATTGCGTCCCTTTACGACTTCTGAATTCCTGAAATGCTTCAAATTGCATGAGAAACTTAGTATCTATTCTCTCTGGATTACCTGAAAGAACTTTCTTTCCAATTTCCGTCAAGACAAAATGATTACGTGATGGGTAGACCAAAAGACCTGCTTGCTTAAGATAGCTCTTCGCCCAGTGAATACGATTTGAAAATGTTGTTTGTTTTCCACTAGGCAGTAGTTGCTCCAGCTCTTCTTGCGTAAGCTGGAATTTTACAGCTAATGTATCTACAACGTCAGAAGTCACCATCTCGCCTTGTTCGCAAGACTTCAAGACAGGAAGCATAAGAGTTTGATAATCCGGTATCATTTTGTGCCATCCTTATTTTTTTGTTCTGTGATCCAGCTTTCAATATCCGATTGCTTAAACCGCCAGCTCCCCCCTACTTTGAAACCGGGCAATTTTCCATCAGCAGCAAGTTTATAAGCTGTCTTTTCAGCCAACTTCAAGTATTTGGCGACTTCTTTTAATGTCAAGATTTCGTCTGTCATCGTCAATTTCACCATAATTTCATAGGGGGAGAATAAGGGAAAATCGGGGAATTAACAATGATCCATCCAAAGTAACCCCTAGATTAATTAACACACCAATTGAACGGATTGAAATATACCGCATCCAAGGACGCTTCTTGGTCGTATTCCACTGGCGAAACAATGGTCGTAATTAAGCATCGAAATGCTTACGGTATCCAAACGGCGAACGGTTGGTCTGGGTTGTTAGGGGCACGAAGGCTCATAACTCGATGGGGATTTAGGGGAGAGCGAAGTCTCCCCTGATCATGGAGGTTTTGGAGGAGCAGGAACGCTCTTCCAAATGGTGATTAAACGACCATACGTTTACTGGTGCATATTGGCTAGATGGCAATTAATGCGCCACATAAGCACTTGTCTGAGAATGATAATTCGATGCTTAGTGCGCTCCTGAGGATAGAACGGACGGGGAAACGTCCTTCTCAAGATAGGTGCGGGGAGGAAAAAATGGCACATTTTGTACTACACGCACACATCTTGCGGTCATCCTAACCGTCTCCAATACTGGGACTATATTGATCCTGCTTACTTTTCCACCACCTACCGAATGAATGAAACGGATGACGAGCTACGTAACTGAAACGCATCCTGATACAAAAACATAAAAACGTAACAGCGCAATAAGCGAATACTGACTCGACATAATAAGCGAATTATGATACAACATAATAAGCGGATAATCACACAGCACAAAAAGCGGATAATAGGTCATGGCCAAGCCATCAGAAAAACTAGCAGAATCCCTTGAAGTTCTTCACCAGCTTCAAGAACATGGCACGGTCGCCATACGCTCTAGCGATCTAACGCGAACTCATCGAGAAAGGCTATGTAAAAATGGTTTCCTACAAGAGGTTATTAAAGGCTGGTACATCCCTGCTCGCCCAGATGAAACCGCCGGAGAAAGTACCGCGTGGTACGCCTCATTTTGGCAGTTTTGCGCAGCCTATCTTGAGCACCTTAAAGGTAAAGACTGGTGCCTTTCACCGGAGCAATCCTTATCTATCCATGCTGAGAATTGGACAGTCCCAAAACAGCTTTTAGTACGAGCTACAAAAGCGCGTAATAATATCACAGCATTACCTCATGATACCTCGTTGCTCGATTTACGATCTAGTTTGCCTGACGATAAAGACATAGTAGAGAAAGACGGCCTACGTCTGTTCTCGCTACCAGCAGCTTTAATCGCCTGCGCCCCCGGAACATTTGCACAAAACCCGACAGATATACGCGCCGCATTATCAATCGTAAACGATGCATCCGTAGTGCTGGAGCCATTACTCGAAGGTGGACATAGCACCATCGCCGGACGACTGGCTGGTGCATTCAGAAATATTGGTCGTGAGCGCATCGCTGATAATATTGTTAGCACGATGCGTTCAGCAGGATATGAAGTCCGTGAAAACGATCCATTTGAAACAAAAATTGCGATAAGCTTTTCGGCGCGAGAACAATCACCCTACGCTAATCGCATCCGCTTAATGTGGCAGGAAATGCGTGGTCAAATCATTGAGCGTTTTCCAGCAGCCCCCGGCGTGCCAGAAGACACCAAAGCATATCTAAAGCAAGTCGAGGATATTTACATCACAGATGCCTACCACTCCTTATCAATTGAAGGTTACAGAGTAAGCAGAGAATTGATTGAAAAAGTACGAAGCGGTGACTGGAACCCAGACAGTATTGAGAACGATAGAGAACAACATGATGCTATGGCGGCACGTGGATACTGGCAAGCATACCAAGTTGTACGAAATAGCATTGAAAAAATTCTGGACAATACCAATCCCGGCACAGTCGCCCATGATGATCACAGCACATGGTATCGTGAAATGTTTGCCCCCGGTGTAGCCGCTGGCATATTGCGTCCATCCGATCTTGCAGGTTATCGTAATGCACCCGTATTTATTCGACGATCAATGCACGTACCACCAAGTCGAGAAGCAGTACGAGATGCAATGCCAGTACTGTTTGACTTACTACAAGAAGAAACTGAGCCATCAGTTCGCGTTGTACTCGGGCATTTTATATTCGTGTACATTCATCCTTACATAGACGGCAATGGCCGTATGGGTCGGTTCTTAATGAATGCCATGCTGGCAAGCGGTGGCTATTCTTGGATGGTTGTTCCAGTGGAACAACGTGCCAAGTATATGGCCGCACTGGAAGAAGCCAGTGTAAACCAGAATATTATTCCTTTTACTGAGTTTTTGGCGGGATTAGTTGATACAGACTAAGAAAGCACATTCACCACAAAATAAAACCGATAGGATTTGAGAACGCAAAAAGCTGGGACAGCCATAATCCCTTACTGTTATTGTGTAACAGACACTGCACGAAACACCTATCTCTTTTTAAGGTGTTTTATTGGGAAATCATATAAAAATAGATCGTCTATACTAAGCTAAATAGTTATTGGTGTTAGCTTGATGAATGCATGGTCAACAGGTTATTGGTTGGTTCTGGTAGTTATTAATTTTGGAGTGATTTCTTGCGTTTTTAAAATCACAAAATATCATTACCTCCCTTTAATTAGACATTTCATACGATTTGGTTACTTGACCCTTTTGGTGGCAGGGAACATAACAGGAATCTTTTATGGATTGATGGTTCTTTATTGCGAAAGTTGTACTGATGTTCCAATTTTATCAATGAGATTCGCTCTATTTATACTCTTAAGCTTCATGACACCCTTACTAATTTGGATAGCTGCCTCCATACACAAATACCTTATTGCTAAGCATAACCGCACAAATGAAAAAACTGGAGAAATAACATTAACGTAACGGCCGGAAAGCCTACCCATGATGTTATTCTTCCATCGGTATTGCACGTTCAAAGTCCTTTTTTATTTTTTGAGGAGATGGTATCACGGTCCTGGTTAATGAGTTAGAGTTGCTGAGTTGACAGTCTGCACATTTCTGATTTAAAAGCATGCCAGATATAATTGCAAATTCAACATAAAAACAAAAGCATTTTACGCTGACTTGTGATAAATTAATGGGGCTTAATAATGAATTGAAAGTTTGTTTTGTCCGAGACGCGTGTTTCCATTTTTATAAACCGACTCGGACAAATTAAGGGTAAAAACCGCCAACCTTTCAGTTAGCGGTCATTTGAAAGAGAGCACCAACTCTCAATCAAACTGGCCATACGTTTAACTCTACACGGAGAAAAACAGATGACTTATGTGCATTGTACAATGTCACAGCCAACAGCGCGAGTTCGCTTGCTCAAACCATTCAATTTTGTAACCTCGTTGTTTACTTTTCGTTTAACCTTCTGTTATTTAAGAAGAAAATCTTCAGGCTAAGCCTTTATTAATCGTTACTTTTAAAAACTTCAGGCAGTTTATGTCCATTTTTTAGTCAGTTTTAAAGCAATTTAAAACCCAGACTGAGATGTGGTCAGATTGATTGCGGGATAAGTGCGCCTTTTTTTTGTGCCAT
>JADGFG010000075.1 GCA_016743995.1 Kangiellaceae bacterium
CCCCAGTCTATTGGTTGCTCTTGGTGGAGGGCTTGGCGCTGTCAGTCGTTTCTGGATTCGAGAGTATTTGCCCATTATTACAGGTAGTCATTTTCCTTTCAGCACATTATTCGTGAACGTACTTGGTTGTTTTTTAGCCGGGTTTGCTTTCCTCTGGCTGGAGCAGAGCGGCGCACATTGGTCATTTGGTAAAATGGTTTTCTTTTTTGTTGGATTTTTAGGAGCGTTTACTACGTTTTCGGCCTTTGCTCTGGATAGCCTGCTGCTGTTTAATCAGGGAGAATCATTTAAAATGCTGGTCAATATTATGGCTAATTGCATTTTATGTCTCATCTCTGTATTTGTTGGTGCGCTGCTTGGTGGTAGAATAGCGAGCAATTAACTTTATTGACCAATATTATTAATTAACTCAGTGGAATTAACTTAATGATCGACCCAAAACTTTTTAGAACTGATCTGGAAGCAGTGACTGCTAATCTGGCAAAACGTGGCGTTAATTTTGATAAAGAAGCGTATTTGTCACTAGAAGACAGCCGAAAGTCATTACAGGTAAAAACTCAGGAATTACAAAGTGAAAGAAACAGTCGTTCAAAGCTGATTGGCAAGGCTAAGGCTTCGGGTGAAGATATTCAGCCATTGTTAGAAGAAGTTGCTAATTTAGGCAAAGCGCTTGATGAGGCGAAGGCAGCTTATGAAGAAGCTCAGGAGAAGCTGGATGATCTGTTTTTAAGATTACCCAATTTGCTTTCAGATGAAGTCCCAGAAGGCAAAACTGAAGATGATAATGTTGAAATAAAGCAGTGGGGAAAGTTACCTCAGTTTGACTTTAAACCACTTGATCATACCGCTATAGGCGAGGCGTTGGCAGGTATCGATTTTGCGGCGGCGGCTAAGTTAAGTGGTTCTCGCTTTGTCGTCATGCAGGCCGGAATTGCCAGGTTACACCGTGCGTTAATTCAACTCATGCTGGATACTCATACTGAACAGCATGGTTACAAGGAAACCTATGTACCTTATCTGGTGAGTCCAAAATGTTTGTATGGAACTTCTCAGTTACCCAAGTTTGCTGAAGATCTGTTTACTGTACAAGGGACTACGCAGGACGGTAATCCGCTATATATGATTCCAACCGCTGAGGTTCCTCTGACTAATCTGGTGCGAGAAGAAATAATTAATGAAGAAGATTTACCGATTAAACTGACTGGCCATACTCCGTGTTTTCGTAGTGAAGCAGGTTCTTATGGTAAAGATGTTAAAGGACTCATTCGTCAACATCAGTTTGAAAAAGTGGAACTGGTGCAAATTGTAAAACCACAAGATTCTATGCAGGCGTTGGATGAGTTAACCTCTCATGCAGAGAAAATACTGGAGTTATTAGAGTTACCTTATAGAACCATTATTCTGTGCAGTGGTGATACCGGTTTTGGAGCAACTAAAACTTATGACATTGAAGTCTGGTTACCAGCGCAAAATACTTATCGAGAAATTTCATCTTGCAGCAATACTGGCGACTTTCAGGCTCGTCGAATGCAGGCTCGCTGGCGAAACCCTGAAACGGGTAAGCCTGAATTAGTGCATACTTTAAATGGTTCTGGACTGGCCGTAGGTCGAACACTGGTTGCAATATTAGAAAATTACCAGACTGCTGAGGGCAAAATAAGAGTGCCTGAAGCATTACAGCCTTATATGAAAACAGAAGTGATTGGTTAGTTATGGAAAGTAATTCTGGTTGTGCTTATCCCGAGTAGCGGCTAAATAACGAACAAAAAAAACCGCCTGTTGGCGGTTTTTTTGAATCAGACTTATTTCTTTTTTTCAGGGGGAGTATTCAGTTCAACAATAAACTGATCAAAGTTATCAATTCCAATTGCTTTGATTCTAGGTAAGAACTGTGTTTTGTAGCTTTTTCTCATATCGGTACCAGCTACAGTAATATTGGTGACTAACCAGTCGCCGGATCTTTTTGATAAACGGTAAGAGATATCCAGCGGCTCTTCGCCTGCCTGTTTCATCGTACTTTTTACGATCGCACCTTTTTTGCTTTTACTATACCTGGGTTTGGCAAATTCAAAAGACTGGCCGTCATAAAGCGCTAAAAATTTGGCATATTTACTGATTACTCGATTAACAAAACCATCAACAAATGCATTTTGTTGTTTTTCTGAAATGCTGTTCCAGACCTTTTTACCCAGCGTTTTTCGTGAAAAAGTCTTCATATCAAGAACCGGAACCAGGTTCTCTTTCACTAATGTTTCGGCCAGCGTGCTATCTTTTTTAAGAGCATTCTGGTTTTTCTTAATTAGTGATATCATCTTTGTGGAAATATCTTCCATAATTTGAGCTGGGTTATTGTCAGCCTGAGTTTTGCTTTTATCAATTGATTTGGCTTCTGCCTGTACAACGCCAGTGATACCAAATAAAACAATAAACGCACCAAGTAATTTTCTCATTGTTGTCCTCTTCTCGTGTATGAGAGTTATCTGCTTACTAATTTCTGTATTTTAACAAATTTGTCAGCAAGCTTAAGTACTTAGATTGACATTTTATTAACAAAATATGAATTTGAGCTGAATTTGAGCGTTCTTAGCACTTTTTTTTGTAAAAAAGACTCATTTTATGACTCAGGTACACTTCGCGGGTTTCGGTAAGCCTGCAATTTTGGTCGCTTGTCTGGCTGGACCTTCCGGAAAAAGTATCTGAAGGTACAAACTGTTGCATTTTTCTGCTGGCAGTCGGCTTGCCAGATATTTCATTAATGGTCTGATCGAAGGGCTGGTGTTAAATTCATTGTAAAACTGCCGAATGTAATGAATAACCTGCCAGTGATCTTCGTTAAGTTCAATTTTCTCATTGGCTGCAATGCATCTGGCAATTGTTTCATTCCATTGTTCGGTATTCATCAGGTAACCCTGTGCATCAGTGCTAATGTTTGCAAGAATTGTTTTATTATCGGTACTCATAATGGTCCGTACTCAAAATTATCAGCATTTATAAGTAAACCGTAATATTTAGTTGAATCGTTCAGTTGAATTGCTATCATCTGTCAGCCAGCTACCAGCTGGTTACTTGTTGGTGCTGCAGGGTGAGCTGAACCATTGCTTCATCGGAAATAAGTTGGACTTGAGAAGGTAACTTGTCTGTTAATCCACGGCATTGAACATCTGGTTGTAATACATAGATGGGGCAGTCAGGGAGTTGATCGAGCACTTTACTATCAAGAGGTAATAAAACTGCGTCTGCAATCAATAGTAAACGGTCTTCTACATTAACCAGCCGCTTGTAGAGTTGGCAGAATTTGTCTGCATTGATGGATTGAGAGAGTAAATGTAGATTAGCCATTAAAAGATTACCGTATGCTGACTGTTGTTACAGAACTGTTTGATATCCGACTGAGATACAACATCGACAGTTTCAAGCAAGCTGCTCTGGTTGATAGAATATTTTTCCATACTTTCCGACTCAACGAAAACCGAGGAAATATCATAATACTCTAATGCTTTTAATTGTTTATCATGAAGTTTATCCAGGAAACTGTCATCATCCTGAGTATTAATCAGGTGAAAGATACCTTCATCAACAAAGACCAGATTAACAGTCTGGTCAAAAGCAGCACATACCAGTGCCAGATCAACCCCTTCTTTACCATCAATATGGCTAAAAGGCGGGCTGTTTATTAATATGGTTACCGTACCTTCATTCGGTTGTTCAGTATTTTGCGGAATGTTATGCAGAGTCATCGGGTTCACTTAAACTGAATAAATTGAAAATTAGTGGCAAGCTGAGGTGTTGACTGTGGTGCTTCAAGATTGAAGTTTAAGTCTTTTTTGCTGGTTTTGGCCAGCGCCGCCGCCAGTTGGCCGAGTCCGGTTACGCAAAAACCTGGCTCTAGAGTGTCTCCTGATAGACCTGACTGGCTGGATTCTTCTGTTGAAACGATTCCACGCCTGTTACTGGCCGCAATGCAGACCTGTAGTTCAAATTGATGCTGACTGGCCAGGTGTAACCATTCCTGAGTTAATTGAAACTCATCGGCTGGTCTGATATTGAATCGACTGGCCACCAATACAGCCTCCTGGTAAAAGAAAACCGTTTTTATTTTGTGTTTCATTCGAGTCGCTGCGTGAATAAATCGTATGGCTGATAAATGAGCCTGGGATTGAGTCGGCGAGCCACTAACCAGAATAGTAAATGAAGCGGGCATAGTTATAATTGCTAATTTATAGTTAATATAGTGAGTTATAGTTAAGGCTGTTATTTAAAACCGTCATTAAATGAAACCTTGTTTTATCGATTAGTATTTTACCGCTTCACGTTTTAAGGAGCCACCATTTTACGAGTTTCAGTGCATCATATTGGTGAATATCAAATGATACGAGTGATTCTTAATCAGGTTGATTATTATAATATCAAGTAAAATAATTGATTTGGAGAGATTATAAGATGTAATTCTCAATTAATGCATGAATAAAACAGCTTTTTGCTAAAATATGCGAAATAGACAACTGGTCTAATCTCTTTATGCAAAATAGAGATAGATAATTCGCCTTGGCAGAAAATTACACTATTTTCTAATAACTTTTAGTTTCCAGGCCTTAATATCATAAAGAGAAGAATTCATGAAAAACAGAGCCATTGATCTTGATACATTTATGCAGGAAGTGAAATTACGTAATCCGGGCGAAACAGAGTTTCATCAGGCGGTCCAGGAAGTTGCAGAAGATATTATTCCTTTTGTTAACCAATTTCCTCATTACAACCATGCCTCTATTCTGGAGCGTATGATAGAACCGGATCGAATTGTTTCTTTTCGAGTGAGCTGGGAAGACGATGAGGGAAAGATCAGAGTCAATCGAGGCTATCGAGTTCAATATAATAGTGCGATAGGCCCCTATAAAGGCGGTTTACGTTTTCATCCCACCGTTAACCAGAGTGTATTGAAGTTTCTTGGTTTTGAGCAGGTCTTTAAGAATAGCCTGACAACACTGCCAATGGGCGGCGGTAAAGGGGGTTCTGACTTTGATCCTAAAGGGAAATCCGATCGAGAAGTGATGCGCTTTTGTCAGTCGTTTATGACAGAGCTACACAAACATATTGGCCCTAATCGAGATGTTCCTGCGGGAGATATTGGCGTAGGTGCTCGAGAAATTGGTTATTTATTTGGTCAGTACAAGCGACTTGAAAATGAATTTACCGGAACATTAACCGGTAAATCTCTTGAGTTTGGTGGTAGCTTGATCCGGACCGAAGCAACGGGTTATGGCACGGTTTATTTTATGGAGTTAATGCTGAATCACCGGGAAGATTCAATCAAAGATAAAGTGGTGGCCATTTCCGGGTCGGGTAATGTCGCTCAATATGCTGCAGAAAAAGTCATTCAGCTCGGTGGTAAAGTGGTGACCATGTCTGATTCTTCTGGATTTATTCATGATCCCGATGGCATTGATGAAGAGAAACTGGCATTTATTATTGATTTAAAAACCGTTAAAAGAGGGCGAATTGAAGAATACGCCAAAAAATATGGCTGTGAGTTCTATCAGGGTAAGAAACCCTGGCAAATGGCCTGTGATATTGCTTTGCCTTGTGCTACTCAGAATGAAATTTGCCTGCAAGATGCGCAAACCCTGGTTGAAAATGGGGTAATGGCCATTGCTGAAGGGGCTAATATGCCAACTTATATCGATGCTATTCATCTGTTTCATGAGCATAAGATTCTCTATGCACCTGGAAAAGCATCTAATGCTGGAGGCGTGGCTGTTTCTGGCCTGGAAATGTCACAAAACAGTCAGCGTCTTTCCTGGAGTCGTAAAGAACTGGATGAACGGTTACAGACCATTATGTCCAGAATTCATGAACAGTGCTTAAAATATGGCGATGAAGGTGATTTTGTTGACTATGTTAAAGGTGCAAACCTGGCTGGTTTTGTAAAAGTTGCTGACGCTATGCTGGCTTATGGTGTGGTTTAGCCGGACGGATAAAGTGTTAGATTCTGACTTCAAGTTTCAGATAATAAAAAAGCCCGTTTAAAAACGGGCTTTTTTATTTATAGCTAGCTTTCCGGGTTATGCAGAATTAATCATCACCAGAAAAAGCAGATAGCAAGTGAAGTAAGTGCATGAATAAAACGTAAATGTTCATGTACATTGACACAGTTGCTAATACATAGTTAGTCTGCTCACCTCTGATAATGGTACTAGTGTCATAAAGAATGAAACCAGACATCAACAAGACGAAGAATGCTGACAGTGCCAGTGATAAACCGCTAATCTGCAGGCCAAAGAAATAAGCGGCAACCAGGTAACCGATGCTGGCAATAAGACCAACCATTAAACCAACAAACAGGAATCCACGCATGAAGGTGAAGTCTTTTTTAGTGGTTAAAACATAGCCAGAAAGCGCAAAAAAGATTAATCCAGTGCCTGCAAGGGCCTGAACAACAATTTCTGAGCCAAAGTTAGAGGCATAAATACTAACAATAGGGCCTGCGTAAAAGCCAAGAAATCCGGTGAAGGCAAAAGTGACAAAAATGCCTGCCGAACTATTCGCTGTTTTAGACAGCAGAAAGCTCATTCCGAAGATGGCTGCCAGATAGATGAATGGGTTGATAGGGCCCACATTCATAGCTACCGCAACGCCTGCCATCAGAGCGCTAAATAATAATGTCGCTGAAAGTAATAGGTAAGTATTTTTAAGTACTTTATTAATTTCAATGGAACGGCCCTGTGTGCGGTCCATTACCGGTGAAGTTGAGTGCATTTGTTGCTCCTGTTTAACAGATGGGTAAATCTTTCATTTAGCTAATATCATACTATTCAATTAACCATTATTATACTATATGGGTAAAAAATAAAGATACCAATAGCTCTGGTTAACTATTTTGTTGTGAAAATGTAACAAGATTTAGCCAAAATCGGAAATAAATAAAAAAAACATCCGTTTTTTTTAAAATAGACTTTTACATTTTAAATTATTCCGGTAGTATGCGCCCTCAATTGGAGAGATGGCAGAGCGGTTGAATGCACTGGTCTTGAAAACCAGCATGGGTTAATAGCCCATCCAGGGTTCGAATCCCTGTCTCTCCGCCAGTTATTAAAAAAACCGCTTTAATAGCGGTTTTTTTATGCCTGTTATTTTTATCCCTGACCGATATAAAGACTTATTTCCGGCCTCTGGTTATCTCAAATGACCAACGGTTATATTCCGATAGCTGTTAATTAGTGGCTGAAAGCTGCTGACAAGGGCAGACTCTTGTCTAATTGTCATTAATAGAATAAATACAGTGAATAAGAAAGTTGATTTTCCACAAAATTCGCTTCCGGTGAGCGACGCTGTTCTGGAAACGGTCAGACAGTTTGATAAAAAAGAGCTGTACTGGTTAAGCGGCTATTGCTCTGGTCTGGCTGATGCCCGGGACAACACCTCCGTTAGCGCTGATGCTGTAGAGAGGGTTGTGACTCCGGTTTCACTGAAAACTATCATACTTTATGCTTCACAAACTGGTAACTCGCAAGCGTTAGCAGAAAAGCTGCAGCAGACGCTGGAACAAAACGAGTTGAAAGCGGAGCTGGCTTCTCTGGCTGACTACAAACCCACTCGGCTTAAAGATAATCAGGTTGTTCTCATGGTGGCTTCTACCCATGGTGAAGGCGAGCCACCTGATGATGCGATGGATTTTCATGAGTTTATTCTTGGTAAGCGAGCGCCGAAGCTAGCCGGTGTTAAACATTCGGTGCTAAGTCTGGGGGATTCCAGTTACGAATTCTATTGCCAGACGGGTAAAGATTTTGATGAAGCATTAATTAAGTCAGGCTCTACGTCGCTGGTTGATAGAGTTGACTGTGATGTGGACTATGAAGAAGATGCACAACAGTGGATAACTTCTGTTGTTGAGCAGGTTTCAGCTTTATCTGGCGTATCGGATAACCAGTCACAGGCACAGTCAGATAATCTGCTTGCAAATGATAGCGGTAAATCTCTGTACACCAGAGAAAATCCTTTTTCTGCTGTTATCCTGGATAATCAGAAAATTACCGGGCGAGAGTCAGTCAAAAGTATCAGCCATCTTGAAATTTCGCTGGAAAGTTCAGGAATTGATTACCAGCCTGGTGACTCATTGGGGGTCTGGGCAAAGAACAATCTTGAAGTTGTTACAGAAATACTCACACTGTGTGAGTTGAAAGGTGATGAAGTCATCCAGTTTAAAGGTTGCGATAAACCTTTGCAGCAGGCATTGACAGAAAATCTTGAACTTTCGTTGATCAATAAAGACTTTGTGACGAAATATGCTGAACTGGCTGGTTCAGACACGCTAAAAGCAACGCTAGAAAATGGGTATCAGGACTTTATTCAGTCACATCAGATTGTTGATGTGATTAAGCGAGCACCGAAAAAGCTGAAAGCCCAGCAACTGGTTGATTTGCTCAAACCCATCAAACCGCGCATGTATTCCATCGCCTCAAGTCTGCAGGCCAATCCAGAAGAAGTGCATCTGACGGTGGCGCTGGTCGAGTCACATAATGAAGACGCTACGCGTTTTGGCACCGCTAGTCATTATCTTCTGCAAACACTGAAAGAAGATGATGAAGTTTTAGTCTATGTCGATGAAAATCGTCATTTTAAATTACCTCAGCCTGAAACACCGCTCATTATGATTGGGCCAGGTACAGGAATAGCGCCTTTTCGTGCATTTTTGCAGGAACGTGAAGAAACTGACGCATCAGGTGAGAACTGGTTGTTCTTTGGTAATCCTAATTTTAATACTGATTTTCTTTACCAGGTTGAATTGCAAAAATACCTGAATGATGGCCTGTTAACTCAACTTAATGTGGCTTTTTCCAGAGATCAAAAGGAAAAAATCTATGTTCAGGATCGTCTGCTGGAAAATGCTGAGTCGATCTGGCAATGGTTGAATGAAAAGCAGGCAAGTCTTTACGTGTGTGGTGATATGAGCCGAATGGCTAAAGACGTTCATGCTGCTTTAGTGAAAATTATCAGTGAGCAGGGTGAAAAGTCTGTTGCAGACGCAGAAGCTTATTTAAAAATACTGAAAAAAGATAACCGATATCAAAGAGATGTGTATTAGTCATGACGATTAAACAAACCCAGTTTGACGCGGAAAAACATTCTGAAGTCGAAAAAATTAAAGTTGAAAGTAATTATCTGCGCGGCACAATAACGCCCAGCCTGAAAAATCCGGTTACCGGATCGGTTGCTGACGATGATTTAATGCTCATCAAGTTTCACGGTATTTATCAGCAGGATGATCGTGATTTACGCAACGAGCGTCGTAAGCAGAAACTGGAACCTTTGTATTCCTTTATGATCCGAGCGCGAATTCCCGGCGGCGTTGCCAGTTCGCAGCAATATATTCAGATGGCAGAGCTGGCTACAGCTTATTCCAGTGGCAGTTTACGTTTGACAACACGTCAGGCTTATCAGTGGCATGGTGTATTTAAACGCAACCTGAAAACAACTATTGCAGGCATTAATAAAACCATGCTGGATACAATAGCTGCCTGTGGTGACGTTAATCGTAATGTGATGAGTAATCCATTGCCACAAACTTCAAAGCTACATACGGAAGTTTATGAATGGTCAAAAAAAGTTAGTGAACATCTATTACCCAAAACGAAGGCCTATCATGAAATATGGCTTGATGGCGAAAAAGTCGAGTCATCACAAGAGCCCATTTATGGTCAGACTTATCTGCCGAGAAAATTTAAAATTGCCATTGCAATACCGCCTTATAATGACGTGGATGTTTACGCGAATGACTTAGGCCTGATTGCCATTGTTGAAAATGAAAAGCTCATTGGTTTTAATGTGGTTGCTGGTGGTGGTATGGGAAGTAGTCATGGTGATAGTGCGACTTATCCACGTATTGCTGATTCATTAGGGTTTTGTACGCTGGACCAGGTGTTATCCGTTGCAGAAAATATCGTAAAAGTTCAGCGAGATTTTGGTAATCGAGAAGTTCGTAAACTGGCTCGTCTTAAATATACGGTCGACAAACTGGGATTTGATGGATTTCAACAGAAGCTGAATGAGTATCAGGGATTTGCACTGGCCGACGCAAAACCGTTTGAGTTTGTACATAACGGTGATCGTTATGGCTGGATGCAGGATGAAACCGGACATTGGCATCTGACGTTATATATTCATAGCGGAAGGATTGTTGATACTGAAGAAAAGAAATTGTTCAGTGGTTTGCTGGATATTGCAAAAATTCATGATGGACAGTTTAGAATTTCACCGAATCAGAACATGATTATCAGTGATATTAAAGCGGAAACAAAACCGAAAATTGAAGCTTTATTAAAAAAATATCAAATCAGTATCGGTGATACTGAGACGCCTACCAGGTTGAACTCTCTGGCTTGTGTAGCCTTTCCAACCTGTTCACTGGCCATGGCAGAAGCAGAGCGTTATTTGCCGAGTTTTATTGACCGATTTGAAGCGCTGCTAACTAAATACTCTGTTAGAGAACAACCGATTAATGTTCGTATGACAGGTTGCCCTAATGGTTGTGCCAGACCTTTCCTGGGTGAAATTGCCATGGTGGGTAAAGCGCCGGGTAAATATAATTTGTACCTGGGGGCTAGCCATGTGGGAAATAGACTGAATAAACTATACCGAGAAAATATCAACGAACAACAGATATTAGATGAGCTGGAGCCATTGATTAAAGATTTTTCAGATAACAAAACTGAAGGTGAACATTTTGGTGACTTTGTTGTTCGAGCTAACCATATCAAGGCAGTGACGAATGGGCTGGATTTTCATTCATAGAAAATCCGTATCTGATCAATTTATTGTGAGAAATGGTAATGTTAGATTCTGTGTGGAATGATATTAGAATTCAGGACGCAAACCAACAGCTTGAAAAAATGACTGCCCAGCAAAGAGTTGAATGGGCTATCGAACACTTACCTGGAGAGTTTGCGCTATCGTCCAGTTTTGGTATTCAATCTGCTGTCAGCTTGCATATGGTCACTCAGGTTAAACCAGATATTCCGGTAATCCTGGTCGATACCGGTTACCTGTTTGCAGAGACTTATCAGTTTGTTGAACAATTACGGGAACGTCTCAAGCTTAATTTAAAAGTTTATCGAGCACCTGTAAGCAGCGCCTGGCAGGAAGCCATTCACGGTCAGCTGTGGGAGAAAGGCGTTGATGGTTTAAAACAATATAACCAGCTCAACAAAGTTGAACCGATGGAAGCAGGGCTCGAAGCGTTGAATGTATCGAGCTGGTTTGCCGGGTTAATGCGGGGACAATCTGAATCTCGCAAAGATTTAAAAGTTTTACAGAAAATTCGTGGTCGATTAAAGGTCCATCCTATTATCGACTGGAATAACAAAGTCGTGCATCAGTATTTAAAAACACATGACTTACCTTATCATCCGCTATGGGAAAAAGGCTATGTATCAATGGGAGATACGCACAGCACTGTTCCTTTGTCCGCAGGTATGACTGAAGAAGAAACACGTTTTGGCGGATTAAAACGTGAGTGTGGTTTACATGAAGACAATTTATCTGGTTTGTAAAGCGCCAGGCAGTTTAAGTTAGTCGATTGTATCTGAATAATAGCGTTTGATGCTCATATGGCTCGACCAGAAATCTTTATCGAGCCCTGCTTTTTGTTTTAGCTGGGCCATAAACTGCTCGGGCGTTGATAACTCTTCCCAGACACCCGGTAGAAAGGTGGCACTGATACTTCGGTAGTTTAAGATAATGCCATCTTTTCCCGGAGTCAGTTGACCAAGCAAGTCATCTTCACTGGTAAAACTAACGCTTTCAGGTTCAGACAAAATTGAAACAGAAATATGAATCATCGGTTCTTCCAGCGCGTTGACCGGAAGAAATCGATTATCATTAAATGCAGCGGAGTATGCATGCTCGGCGACATCTTGAATAAGTGGCTGATGAGCTTTTAATGTGCCAATACATCCGCGTAACTGGTTTGTTTCTTTTAAGGTGACAAAAGTCGCTTTATTTTCCTGCAAAGCTTCACTGTAGTTTTTCAGCTCGAGTGCGGGTTGCTGGTGGTAAGTCAGACCATACTGAATAGCATGTCTTGCGGTATCAAGAATTACTTTTTTGTCTTTTAAAGTCAGCTTAGTAGATGGCATAAGAACCGTACCCAACGACACGAGACTTGTCACCATAAACATCACCAGAATTACATTGTGCAATCAAACTGGCCTTGAGAGATCTTTCTTTTGCTACCGAGAGTAATGCCTGAATGCCGGTGCAGCCACAGGCCATTTTGTGATCCAGTTCATCAACGGCCAGTTTTTCAATTAAATGGGTGGTCTGGTTGTCAATCAGGTTTGCCTGATCATAAGTGTTGAAGTGACTGAGATCTGAGCTGATAATAATAAGACAACTCGGATCATCCCAGAGCATTGTAATTATTTTTGCCAGTTTTTCATAGCTGGCATCACCTACCGCAACAGGAATAATTTTTACTTCATTCAGACAGGCTTGAATAAAAGGCAGGTGAAGTTCGATAGAGTGTTCTTCTTCATGGGCAACATCAGAGTATTCCGCAAAACCCATGTTATAAATGCTTTTTATGTTGGTTCTGTCTAACGCAAGTTCCCCCAGAGGTGTCGCAAAATATTCGCTATAGGGGAGCGCAATGCTTTCAATCCAGATACGGTGACAGGGACCAATGATTGCGACTTTACTGAATCGATGCTTATTGCTCCGAATAATCGAATAGGCTGAGGCCGCAATTTTTCCTGAATATTGGTAACCCGCATGAGGAACAATAAACGCGCGAACCGACTTAAGGGCTTTATTTTGTTCCCTTCTGTAAAAGTTAGACTGCGCTAAAAGCGGGGCTGATTGTTCGAGTAATTTCTCCAGGGTGGACTGCAGCTCAGACGAGTCATCTGAATAAAAACTACCTGCAACCGCCGGGGCTCTGACAGAAGTCATTATTTGCTACCTGTAAGTATTTTCAAATTGAGTTTAATAAAACTCGGTTATGTTCAGTAAACCCCAGCCGTATTTAATGAAATTAAACTGTTTCCTGTTAAATCGTGCTCAACATAAAATAGACTCCATAAAACAGGGTTTACCTGAAACGATAGGACTGCTTCCATTTACTATTTTAGTACACTTTTCAAAGTCATGAAATACTAAGTTCAGTCATTACATTATAAATCAACAGGGTATAAAACATAGGTTTTTAATACCTTTTTAATACTTAAGAGTCAGGCTTTAGCTTGTTAGTTCCTTGATTTCACGGTTGTAAACACCAAAACAGGCTATAAAAACAAAAATATCAATATCTGTTAAATGCTGTTGGACTTGCATTTGTCTGGTTTAGCGTCATTATAATAATTATGCGACCTTTTCACCATAAAACTCACTATTGGCACCTGCTGGATGATGGCCGAGTTCAGTGCGATTTATGTCCTCGTGCCTGTAAATTGCGAAGTGGACAAAAGGGTGTCTGTTTTGTTCGCGAAAATGTTGACAATCAGGTTGAGCTGACATCTTATGGGCGCTCCTCTGGTTTTTGTATTGATCCGGTTGAAAAAAAACCTTTAAATCATTTTCTACCAGGAAGTTCTGTTTTATCTTTTGGTACCGCGGGTTGCAACCTGGCCTGTAAATTTTGCCAAAACTGGGACATCAGTAAATCTCGTGAAATAGACAAGCTTTCGTCAGAAGCTTCACCTGAAAGCATTGTCAGAACAGCCAGTGATTACGGCTGCAGGAGTATTGCTTTTACTTATAATGATCCCGTGGTGTTTCACGAGTACGCAGTTGATGTTGCGAAGGCTTGCCGAGAAAGTAATATCAAAACGGTGGCGGTTACTGCGGGTTATATTTGTGAACAGCCGAGAAAAGAATTTTTTAAATTTATTGATGCGGCCAATATTGATCTGAAAGCTTTTACTGAGTCGTTTTATTATAAATTAACGGGTGGGCATTTACAGGCCGTTCTGGATACTTTGCTTTATCTTAAAAATGAAACTTCGGTCTGGTTTGAACTGACTACTTTATTGATTCCTGGAAAAAATGATTCTGAAGAAGAAATTGATGCGATGACTCGATGGGTTGTTACTAACCTCGGGGTTGATGTTCCCATGCATTTTACGGCATTTCATCCTGACTGGAAAATGATGGATGTTCCTCAGACCTCAATTGAAATCTTACAAAATGCCAGAGCCATTGCTGCTTCAAATGGTGTTCGACACGCTTATACTGGAAACGTTTATGATGAGTCCGGGCAGACGACTTATTGTCATCAGTGTCTACAGCCGCTGGTTGTCAGAAACTGGTATCAGATTGGCGACTGGTCTATCACTGCTGACGGTTGTTGTGAACATTGTATGACGCCGGTGGCCGGGGTTTATGAAAGTCGTCCTGGAAACTGGGGAAGTAAAAGGTTACCTGTTCGAGTGAACACTAAGGTCGCGGGCATATTTTAAGGTTATATACTATTTGAAAAATGGCTGGCTTACTATAGGATGAATTTAATCAGAGGCTAACAGTCGTACTTGTTTTATTGGTTTGAGCTGCTCCAGGGGCTGGGTTTGCTTTATATGCAGGGTCTGTTCTATCAGCATACTAAAACTTGAGTTTGACTGCCTGTTGTTAACGGTTGAATTTTACATTTTCTGATAGTCAAAGTTGCCAGTTTTATGTCTGAAATATTTTATTTACAATCAGAGGTTACGTTTTTAACTTTCAATGCGAACTCTGATTCGGTTGTTCATTTTTCTACGGCAGTTGCAATTCTTCGCATACCTCGCCCCCTTAAGGGGTAATCTTTTGCTTCCGTCTTCCAGACGATTTTTTTACAGACAAAACCATCAAAACCGGGCCTGGAACGAGGTCGGTAGACCCATGATTGACGACAATGGAAAACAGGTTAAATGATAAAACAAGAAAAGCCTTTAAAAAACACACTGCCTGACTGGCAGCGGGCCGTAATAAAAGTGGGTAGTGCTCTGGTGGCTCCTGGTGGTAAAGGTTGTAGCACCAAATTTTTACTCAGTCTGGCTGATTTCATACATGATAGTTTACATCAGGGTAAGGAAGTTATTCTGGTGTCTTCTGGTAGTGTGGCTGCGGGCGCAGGCTTAACAGACTTTGATTTGACTCAGTCTCTCAGCATTCCAGAAAAACAGGCTCTGGCTGCAATTGGACAATCTCATGTGATGCAACATTGGCAGAAGTTGTTTGATGAACCTTGCGCACAAATACTTCTCACTCGCTCTGATCTGGATAGTGAAAAGCGATGCCTCAATGCAAAAAATACGATTAATCAATTAACGGCTATGGGGGCAATTCCGATTATTAATGAGAATGATTCGGTTGCTGTTGATGAACTGGTTGTTGGTGATAATGATAACCTGGCCGCCAGTGTAGCGGTAACCTGTGAGGCTGATTTATTGATCATCTGTAGTGATGTTGATGGGTTATATGATAAAAATCCAAACCTCCATACTGATGCACAATTGATATCGCTGATTAAAGTGATTAATCAACAGATATTGAGTTATGCGGGGACAACGCATAACCCCATTGCGACCGGCGGCATGCACACGAAATTGCAGGCGGCCCAGGTTGCGACCCGTATCGGTATCAATACCTTAATCGTTAACGGCCGAAAGTCTACGACATTTCAACAACTAAAAAATGCACAATTAGCGGGCTCATTATTTTTAGCAAAATGTTAAGTGGGTAAACCAGAATCTCGAAGTGAACAACGGAAATTATCATGAATGATAAAAGCACAAATCAGTCAGAGCAGATATTAAAACAATGTGAGCAAACCCGGGTTGCATCGCGAAAGCTGGCAACAGCGTCAACAGAACAAAAAAATAATGTCTTGTTGTCGATGGTTGAAAAAATTGAAGAGTATAGTGGGGCTATTCTTTCTGCCAATGAAACCGATTGTAAAAATGCTCGCCAGGCTGGATTGGATGAAGCCATGCTGGATCGGTTGACCATCACTGAAGAGACCTTGTCTCAAATGCAAAGTGCGTTACGTCATGTTGCAAGCCTGGCGGATCCGTTGTTAAAATCTTTTGAAGAAAGCAGGCAGCCGAGTGGGATACGAGTCACTCGTAAAAGCATTCCGCTTGGTGTGATATTAATGATTTATGAGAGCAGACCTAATGTCACTGTAGAGGCTGCGGCGCTGGCGGTAAAAAGTGGGAACGCTATCATTCTGCGCGGTGGTAAGGAGGCTTTTGAAACCAACCAGGTGTTGTCACTCTGTTGGCAAAAAGCATTGCAACAAAATGGCCTTGATAAAGAAGCGGTACGCGTGTTGGCGTCAACGGACCGAGCGCTATTAAGTCAGCTTTTAACACTGGATGAATATATTGATGTGGTGATCCCGAGAGGTGGGGAAGGGTTAATTCGTCATGTAGTGGCTAATAGTCACATTCCGGTCATCAAACATTACAAAGGCGTTTGTCATTTATATGTTGATGAGTTTGCAGATTTAACCATGGCGCTGAATATTCTGATTAACGGAAAAACGCAACGACCGGGTGTCTGCAACGCGCTGGAAGGACTTCTGGTTCACAAGTCAGTTGCGAAACAATTTTTAACGCAGGCAAAAAGCAGTTTGCAATCTCATGGGGTTAAAATTTACGGTTGTGCTCAGACTCGGTCTATTCTGGCGGATGTGGAGCTGGCCACAGAAGAAACTTTTATGGCTGAGTTTCTGGGGTTGGAGTTATCAGTAAAAGTGGTTGAAAGTATAGATGAAGCCATTCAGTTTATTGATCAGTATGGCTCACAACATACTGAAGTGATTGTTACGGAATTAGCGGATAATGCGGAGCAATTTGTTAATCAGGTTGATGCGTCTGTTGTGATGGTTAATGCTTCATCTCGGTTTTCCGATGGCGGCCAGTTAGGCCTTGGAGCAGAAATTGGTATTTCAACGTCAAAGCTTCACGCTTACGGACCTATGGGGCTGGAGTCGTTAACGGCTGTTAAATTTGTAGTACATGGGGAGGGAGAGGTCAGAGAATAAAAGGGAAGGTTTTATTGGCTGATTGTCTATAAAGCGTCTAAAAAGCGAGTCTGAAAAACTAAACTATCCTTTGTTTTAAGTAAATTAAATTTGTATTTGCTGGTCTGATGAGTTAAGTTTCAGGTCTTATTTTGTTCAAAATGAAGTATTTTTTATCAGATTATTCTGGTCACTGCTATTTTACGAGAGTGTCTATTTTAAGAGGCCCGTCATTTAAGAGACAATTATGAGCGAAAATATCCCAGAGAGCGAAAAAAAATCAGAAACACCCGCAGTAACCCCACAAATTTCTGAGTCTTCAAAAGAAGAGTCTTCAGGTTTATCATCAGAAAAAACGTCATCAACGATTGAGTCGAGTATCCAGAGCCAGTCTGAAAGTAATATTTCAGTGAGCGATGATTCTGCTAAAATTGATGCGACAACTGAAGCCGATGACACTGGCAGAAAAGCGAAAACCACGCGAAAGGTATCAAAAAAAACAACGGCCAAAGATGAGAAACAACCGGCTGCTCAACCAGCGACTAAAACAGGTAGAAAAGTGACGAAAAAAACAAAGCAGGATCGGGTTGCCATTGTAGCCGGATTACGAACGCCTTTCGCCAGGCAATTAACTCATTTTAAACAGAGCAATGCGATTGATCTGGGAAAAATGGTTGTTTGTGAAATGCTGACTCGTGCAGAAATTGATTTATCTCTGATTGACAGACTGGTTTTTGGTCAGGTACTGATACAGCCAGAAGCGCCCAATATAGCGCGTGAAATCGTGTTAGGTACTGGCATGAATGTGAACACCGATGCTTATAGTGTTTCCAGAGCTTGTGCCACCAGTTTTCAGTCTGCGGTCAGTATTGCTGAATCGATTATGGCGGGTAGTATTTCTGTGGGCGTTGCTGGTGGAGCCGATACTTCTTCTGTTGTACCGATTGGTGCCAGTAAGAACTTGTCCGCTATTCTTGTAAGGTTGAGTAAAGCTAAGACATTAACGCAGCGACTGAAATTAATCGCAAAGCTAAGACCCCGCGATTTTGCTCCGGTAGCACCGTCTGTGAAAGAATATTCAACCGGTTTAACCATGGGGCAAAATGCGGAACAAATGGCCCGTGATCACGGTATCAGCCGTGAAGCTCAGGATGAACTGGCTCATCGTTCACATACGCTGGCAGCTCAGGCCTGGGAAGCCGGTCATTTAAATGAAGAAGTCATGCATGCCTATGTCGCACCTTTTGAGCAGACCTTAACCCGAGACAATACCGTCCGTTTTGATTCTCAACTGGCCGGTTACGCAAAATTACGTCCTGCTTTTGATAAACCCCATGGAACGATTACTGCGGCGAACAGCACGGGGTTGACTGATGGTGCTGCCGCTTTGTTGTTAATGAGTGAAAAGCGGGCAAAAGAACTCGGGTATGAGCCGATGGGTTATATAAAAAGTTATGCTTTTTCAGCAATCGATGCAACACATGACATGTTAATGGGACCTTCTTATGCGACACCGGTTGCGCTGGATAGAGCAAAGTTAAAACTTTCTGATCTCACCCTTATTGATATGCACGAGGCTTTTGCGGCGCAAACTTTATGTAATCTACAGGCTTTTGCCAGTAAAAAGTTTGCAAAAGAAAAACTGAACCGCGCTTCTGCGATTGGTGAGGTGGATATGGACATATTTAATGTACAGGGTGGCTCACTGGCATTTGGACATCCTTTTGCGGCTACTGGTGCACGAATGATTACTCAAACCCTGCGAGAACTTAAACGGCGTGGTGGTGGCCTGGCATTAAATACGGCCTGCGCAGCAGGTGGACTGGGCGCGGCCATGATTCTGGAGGTTGAATAATGAATAAGTCAACGCAATCCACCTTTTCCATGAACCTGGATGAAAACGGGCTGGCGTGGGTGACTATTGATGTGGTGGGCGAGTCGCAAAATACCTTAAGAGGAGAGTTTGCCGACGAGTTTCATCAGCTGCTGGATAATATTGAAAACAATACTGAGATTAAGGCCGTCATTTTAATCAGTGGTAAAGCGACTAACTTTATTGCTGGGGCAGACATTAGTATGCTCAAGTTTGTGACTACAGCCGAAGATGCGGAAGCGCTGGCACTGAAAGGTCACAAAATTTTTAATCGACTGGAAAACCTTTCAATGCCAGTGGTTGCAGCCATACACGGTGCCTGTCTGGGCGGGGGACTGGAGCTGGCGCTAGCCTGTAGTCATCGTGTCTGTACTAATGATGCTGTTACCCGAATTGGTCTGCCGGAAGTGCAACTGGGTTTATTGCCCGGTGGCGGTGGTACTCAGCGTTTGCCAAGATTAATTGGTATTGCTGCTTCGTTAGACCTGATGTTAACCGGTCGTCAGCTTATCGCTAAAAGAGCGAAAAAACTGGGGATTGTTGATGAAGTGGTTTCTCCTGCGAATTTACGTAAAGCGGCGAGAAAACTGGCACTACGAAAGGCTGGTAAACCGCGCCGAAAAACCAGTGAAAATGTTTTTAAACCAACTGTTAAGTCATTACTTAAAATGCCAGAGTTACAAAAGCTGCTATTGGAAACTTCGACAAAAGGACGAAGCTTTCTGTTTTCCAAAGCTTTGCAGAAAGTCGAACAGAAAACTCGTGGTAATTACCCGGCACCGGCCATGATCATCGAGGCAGTTTCTGCTGGTATGGAAAAAGGCTTCACTCAGGGGCTGGCCAGGGAAGCAAAATTATTTGCCGAATTAGTCATGTCTCCGCAGGCCGAGCAATTAATGAATATCTTTTTTGCTTCCAATCAGCTTAAAAAAGATACGGGTGTAATCAATGAAAATAACGAGGCTGATATTCAGCCGCAGCAGATTAGCCGAGTGGGGGTTTTAGGTGGTGGGTTAATGGGAGCCGGAATTGCCTTTGTTACCGCCGACAAAGCCAGAAAAAGGGTTCGTATCAAAGATACCTGCGATGAAGGTATTAATCATGCGTTGAAATACTGTTGGGAAATTTATCGTAAACAGATTAAACGTAAAAGAATTTCATTGAATGATGCCAGTAAACGATTTGCAGCGGTCAGCGGTACCGTTGATTACAGTGGGTTTAAACAGGTTGACCTGGTGATTGAAGCGGTTTTTGAAAACCTGTCTTTGAAACAGAAAATGGTGAAAGAAGTTGAAGCAGTTACCGGTTCTGCTCTGATTTTTGCGTCAAATACTTCTTCTATTCCAATTGGTGAAATAGCAAAAGCCAGTCAGCGACCTGAGCGAGTGATCGGTCTGCATTATTTTTCACCGGTTGAAAAAATGCCGCTGCTGGAAATTGTTGTGACCGAACAGACCAGTAATGAAGTTATTGCAACCTGCGTTGAGTTTGGCAAACAGCAGGGAAAAACCGTGATTGTGGTTAAAGACGGTTGTGGTTTTTACACCAGCCGCATTCTGGGGCCTTTTGTGAATGAAGCTGGGCATTTACTGGTTGAAGGCGTTGCGGTTGACCGAATTGATAACGCGCTGCTTAATGCGGGTTTTCCCGTCGGTCCATTAACACTGCTCGATGAAGTAGGCATTGATGTCGGTACAAAAATTGCGCCGATACTGGTTGAAGCTTTTGGTGAAAGAATGTCTCCACCAGCGGTATTTGGCAAGCTTAATGAAGATAATCGAAAAGGCCGAAAAAATAAACGTGGCTTTTATCGTTATGGCATTAAAAAGAAAGGTGCTCGTCCGGTTGATGATTCAATTTATTCATTACTGGGTGTTACTCCTGCGAATATCATGGATGAAGAAAAAATAGCCAGGCGATGTTTACTGCAAATGATTAATGAAGCCGTCATGTGTTTACAGGAGGGTATTATTCGTTCTCCTGCTGATGGTGATATTGGTGCGATTTTTGGATTAGGTTTTCCACCATTTACCGGTGGACCTTTCCGATACATTGACAGTGTGGGTGCCAGTACATTAGTTAAACAGATGGAAACCCTGGAAAAGATTCACGGAGTTCGTTTTAAACCGGCAGAACTACTTCGGCAAAAAGCGGAGTCTGGCGATAAGTTTTACGAGTGATTTTTTCAACGCCTGATAATGATCAATTATCAGGCAACAATCCCAGCCGACCCACAGGCTGTGGCTTTGCCTGTAATACCCCTGGCTTGCAAACAGCTTTATCCACAGTTTTTGTGAATAACAAATTCAAAGTAAAAAAGACTGAATAAGTTGAGTCATTTATTTTATTTTTTACTTTAAAAAAGATCTGTTTTTTTATTGTTTGTCCAGGCTTTTTTAATGAATCAGCAAAGAATATTTTTTTGCCGGTTTGTGATCAAATATCAGACAACACTACCAGCAGACCGATGAGCTGTGGGC
>JADGFG010000076.1 GCA_016743995.1 Kangiellaceae bacterium
ACTTAACGCGAAACTCTGTTGCTGCTGAGCCGGAGTTTTTAGAAATAGCGCAAGAACTGGTTGATATTGCCGGTTATAAAACCATCAGAGATTTTGTTGTAAATCCGGTAGATAAAAAATCGAAATTGCTGAAGAATGCGGAAATTAATGAGGAGCTTGCTAAGCATCTCAAAAATGCAAAACAGTATTATATCAACTTTAGTAACAACAGAGAGCTTCAGCATTTATCTGATGGTTTGTCGGGAAAATACATACCGGTAAAATCGGGAGGTGATCCGGTGCGACATCCCGATTCAATGCCTACTGGATACAATTTATATGGATTTGATCCATCACGTTTACCAACCCGGGCAGCGTTTGATCAAGGAAAGGAACTGGTTGAACAGGTTATTGCTGATTATTATCAAAAGCATGGTCGCTATCCTGATAAGCTGGCATTCTCTTTATGGTCAATAGAAGCGATGCGCCATTACGGTGTACTTGAAAGTCAGGCGCTTTATGCCATGGGGGTTACACCGGTGTGGAGCAAAGGAGGCCGTGTTGTTGGTACAAAAATCATACCGGCTTCAGAGCTAAAACGTCCCAGAGTTGATATTGTTCTTTCTGCAACAGGTCTGTATCGAGATGCGTTTCCAAATGTGATTAAATTGCTGGCTTCCGCGATTGATAAAGTGATTAAAAAGAAGGAGAAGAACGCTTCTGGCTGGACAAATTATGTCAGAGAAAATTCGTTGCGTATTCAGCAGGATTTAGTCGAAAAAGGTCATGAGCTTAAAGAAGCAGCCTATTTATCGAGTATCAGAATATTTTCAAATAGTTCAGGGCAATATGGTTCGGGAACTGATGGACCTGTTCAGGCCAGTGACAGCTGGGAGAGTGACAAGAAAATTGCAGATAATCATATGGCAACTATGGGTTATGGGTTCGGAACCGATTCATCCCGTTGGGGAGACAAAGTTGAGGGACTCAATTTATATGGTAAGCAATTATCGGGAACGGATGTTGCTCTGTTTGCTCGCTCATCTAATTTATTTGGAATGCTGACTTCTGATGATCCTTATGAGTACTTTGGCTCTTTGTCTCTGGCAGTCAGAAATCTGGATGGAAAAAGTCCTGAGATGTTAATTTCCAATTTGCGTAATGCCAGTAATAGCAAGGTTGAATCAGCAGCCAGATTTTTATCAACTGAACTGAGAACCAGGGCCTTTCATAAGCGCTGGGTTCGGGAAATGAAAAAAGAGGGTTATGCCGGGGCTGTTGCAATGGCTGCTCAGGTTAGCAATTTCTGGGGATGGCAAGTGGTTGATCCTGAATTAGTCAGGGCTGATCAGTGGCAGGCATTTCATGAGGTTTATATTGAAGATAAACTGGATCTCGGTCTCGAACAATGGTTTGAAAAGGTTAATCCCGGGTCTCAGGCACAAATGATAGAAAAAATGCTTGAGGCCGTTCGTAAGAATTATTGGGATGCACCTGAGGCGACACAAAAGAATTTGGTTAAACGTTACATTGAGCTGACCAATAAGCACAACCTGATCATCGAAAATGAAAAACTGAAGCAGTTTGTTGATGATTCTTCTGCGGGGTTTGGATTAGACATAAAATTAGCAGATGTACCTCAAGAAGTCAGTCAATTAGCAAATGTCACTGATGTTACTACCGAAGATAAAAGCAATAAGGAGCTTGATAAAGTGGAAGGTTATAAATTGGAAAAGGTAGAAGATAATGAAAATAAAATGCCCGTTAGTAATCAATTAAAATGGATGTTGTTTATTTGTTTTTTTCTGGTTTCTTCGGGTGCGTTTGCTCAAACAAAAAAATGCTTTAAATATCTGGAGCATTAGAAGTCAGATTGTTTTAAAGCGTATATGAATGATAAGTCTTTAGTGTGATAGCGTTTAAATGTGACAGGTCTTAAATGTGACTGGCCTTAAATGTGACTGGCCTTAAATGTGACTGGCCTTAAATGTGACTGGCCTTAAATGATATTCGTTAAAACAACTCAATTTCAGGTTCTGAGCTACGAGAAATCACTTTATTACCAGAGGCTACTTCATGATGATGATGCTCTTCAGCGGTGGTATAGGAGCTTCTGATGTCCTGTTGAAGTCCGGAAAGCTGGTTGGCCAGAACTTCATTTTCTGAGTGGTCGGTATTATGTAAAATTTGTTCCGCCGCCAGAAGGTTGTTTTCTACATGTTTTAACTTTTGACTGACTCGGTCCTGAAATTGTAATTCAACAATGACTTTGGTAATTTCCTGCTGTACCTGGCAGCTCATGTTAACCAGAAGTTTGTCAGACTCCGCGAGTGTATAAGCGGTAAATTTATGTTGTGCGATGACTTCGTTGATAACTGCCCCCGCTTTATCGGCCATTTCCTGCTCTACCTGTGAAGAGTGGGTCGCTGACTTGAGGATGGTGTTAACTGATTCGCCAATTGTATCAATTTTTTTGCGGATATTTTCACCTGTCCCTTTAGACTGGTTGGCCAGGTTTCGTACTTCATCAGCGACAACCGCAAAACCTCTTCCCTGATCGCCTGCTCGTGCCGCTTCTATGGCTGCATTAAGTGCCAGTAAATTGGTTTGTTCCGCCAGTGCTTCAACTTCTCCAGCCATCTGGGTCAACTCTTTCATAAAAGTAGACAGGTTATTGATTTCATCGAGTGCGGATTTGTCCATGTGAGATATCTGAATCAGGGTATCTTTTAAATGTTCCAACTCTTCTTTTATTGACTCTGATGATTTCTGTACTGAATGTAATGAAGAAAAGCGTTCATTTTTATCACTACTCGAACTGGTGACGTCGACAGCAATAGAAATATTTTCGGTAATCATGGTAAATTTCTCAGCCAGCTTGTCTATTGCTGATACTGACTCTTCTACTGCGGTACTAATCTGTTTTTGCCAGATTGGTAACAGTTGAATCAGTGTATCGTTTAATGCGTTATCAAGTTTGTTTTCTTCAGGCTCTTTTTCGTCATTTTCATTGATGAGCTGATTGAGTTTTATTCGGTTTTCTGTACTGCTTTTGGAAAGTAATGAAAAAATAATTATTGATGTTATCAGTAATCCTGTTGATAGCCAGATTTGCTGCAGATATACAGTAAAAATAGTAATGATTAATAAACCAATACCAGTAAAAAATAGTGAGGAATGAGATTTTTCTGAGTCTTCCATGAAGACGCTCTTTTCTTTATCAATATTGATAAGTAATAGCAGTGGATGTGAAAATAAGCCAGTAAATGAGTGATTTATATCGCTATTCTTCAGGTTAAAACCCGCCTCCAAAATCTCACCTATAGATTATTGACGGAAGCCACGTTACTATTTCAGGCCAGATTGCTAATACAATAAGAACAAGTAATTGTATGCCGATAAAGGGCATGACCCCTCGATAAATTTGCTGTGTTTTAACGGTTTCTGGTGCAACACCTCGAAGGTAAAATAAGGCAAAACCAAATGGTGGTGTGAGAAAGGAGGTCTGCAAGTTAACGGCAATCATTACACCAAGCCAGATGGGGTCTACGCCCATTGCCAGTAATGTGGGAGCTGTTAAGGGGACAATGATAAAAATAATTTCGATAAAATCCAGAATAAAGCCAAGTAAAAACATGAATGACATGACCAGAAGCATTGCCGTTAGTACACCACCAGGCAAGTTGCTCAAAAGTTCCCGAATACTGTCATCACCGCCAAATGCCCTGAAAACCAGTGAAAAAACTGAAGCGCCCAGTAAAATCATAAATACCATACTGGAAGTTTTTGTGGTTGTACGTGCGACTTCTTTTAATCGGCTGAATGAAAATTCACGATAATAAAAAGCTAGCAATATTGCGCCCAGCGCGCCCAGAGCTGCTGCTTCACTCGGGGTTGCAACGCCGCCGAGAATAGCACCCAGCACTGTCAGGATCAGGATGAGTGGTAACACTAGCGAGTCCCATTCAAACTTTTTGCTGTTAGTGTTTTCTTTCTTTTTAATTGAGGGGATAGCTTCAGGTTTTATTTTTGCGTAAATAAAAATAAAGAGAATGTAAAGTGCGACCAGTAATAATCCGGGTAGCATTGCACCGGCAAATAAATCACCCACTGAAATGGGATCGGCACCGGTTCTGGCATCTCTGTTAGCACTGATGATTACATCACCCAGCAAAACCAGAACGATTGACGGCGGTATAATTTGCCCAAGGGTACCTGAAGCGCATATTACACCAGTACTCAGAGAGGGAGAATAACCCGATTTCAACATAACGGGTAATGAGAGTAATCCCATTGTGACAACTGTGGCGCCTACAATACCTGTACTGGCTGCCAGCAATGCGCCGACTATTACAACAGAAATAGCCAGTCCGCCAGGTGCACCAGATAGTACGCTGGCCATACCTTTGAGTAATTTTTCTGCGATATTGGATTTTTCCAGCATGGCACCCATAAAGACAAAAAGTGGTACTGCAATCAAAGTCTGGTTTTGCATGAGCCCAAACATTCGGTTGAATGCTGTTTTCAAAAAGACAGGGTTTAGTTCACCGCTGTAGACGCCAATACCTGCAAAAATCAACGCTGTTCCTGCCAGTGAAAAGGCAACCGGAAAACCGGCCAGTAATACAATACAAACCGTGACAAACATCAATGCCGGAAACCATTCCATTTTATACTGCTCCCGCTTTATCGTGAGGCTGTTTATTGCCAATGAGTATCAGCAGATTACAGATTATCTGGTTGAGTGATTCGATTAACAATAGAACCGGCATAATAATCAAAAAACTCTTCATCAGGTAAAGCGCTGGCATACCCCCCGCTTCAGCAGAGGCTTCATTCAGTTTCCAGCTCATCTCAACATAGGACCAGCTCGACCAGATAATAAATAGACAAAATGGCAGAAGCAGACATAATACGCCTGTCAGATTTACCACAGCTTTAGTTCGGGCTGACATTCTGGAATAAAAAATATCGACTCTGACGTGTTCATTTCGATTAAAGGTATAGGCGGCAGCTAACAAAAAGTTGGCACTGTGCATCCAGCTCACAGATTCAGTGAGAAAGATCGCACTTTTGCTAAACAACCAGCCAGAAAGAACATTAGCGGCTAATATCACTACCATACTGATAGTTAACCAACTCACCAGGTGACCGGTAAAAATAGAAACGTTGCTAGCAAGGTTTGCCAGTGATAGAAGTATTTTTTTCATTTTTTCATTTAATTTTGTTATTAACCGGTTTTTTCAGGTTATCCACAACGGATATTGAGTTATTCACAGAAAAATCGATTGTTTTTTTGAAGATTGATTTTTCTTCTAACTCATTGTTATTGCTTAATTTATTCTATATTGTTACGTGATTGAACAATTCTTTGTTCTGTCTTGCCACTATTTTTGGTAAATTGTTATCAACGATTTTATCCACAGGAAGTAATAATTAAATTTATTGTTATTTTTTAAAGAGTTAAGGCTGAATCTTAAAGTATTTATTAATCAATAAATTGGGTTTAATTAGCATTTAGCGGTTCAGCAGATCTCCGATTCTGAGTTAGAATAGCAATCCCGTTTTTAATCGCTATTAACCATAACCGCTGAATATAATCGGGTCAAATAATTCGGGGAAGAATAAGGTAAGCCGATATTCGTAAACTCAGGTTTACAGGTTTACAGGTTTACAGGTTTAAAAATAAACAGACACCAAATTGATAAGGGCATTGACGTACAATATGACAAGCACAAAAAACAAAACTCCGTTAATACTCGTTGATGGCTCTTCTTATTTATTCAGAGCTTATCACACGATGAATTTTACGACATCGGATGGCAGACCAACAGGTGCTATATATGGTGTGATCAACATGCTAAAGAGCTTATATCGCCAGTATCAACCAGAACAGATGGTGGTAATCTTTGATGCGAAAGGCAAAACATTTCGTAATGATTTATACACTGAATATAAAGCAAATCGTCCTCCCATGCCCGATGACCTACGTGAACAGATTGCTCCGTTGCATCAGATTATCAAGGCAATGGGTTTTCCTTTTCTGTCTATAGAAGGGGTTGAGGCTGATGATGTTATTGGAACGATTGCACGTATGGCAACAGAGGCGGGCCGAGATACCGTGGTTTCTACGGGTGATAAAGATATGGCTCAACTGGTTAATCAGCATGTGAGCCTGATTAATACGATGACCAGTCAGTTTCTGGATGTTGAAGGCGTGAATAACAAGTTTGGGATCCCCCCGAGTCTGATTATTGATTATCTGGCGTTAATGGGGGATAAGGTTGACAATATTCCCGGCGTTGCTGGCGTGGGCGAAAAAACAGCGCTAGGCCTACTGCAGGGCATTGGTGGGCTTGACGAAATCTATAAGAATCTTGAAAAAATAGCTGATTTACCGGTCAGGGGGGCAAAAAAGCTGGCTGACAAGATGGTCAATCATGAAGATGAAGCTCGAATGTCTTATCTGCTGGCGACGATTAAGCTGGATGTCGAGTTATCCGTTGGTCTGGAAGATTTTCATTTTGAACAGGCAGATACGCAAACACTGGAGTCTTTGTTTACTGAGTTTGAATTCAGGACCTGGTTAAAAGAAGTCCAGGCAGGAAAACCTGTATTGCCAGTTGCTGTTGAACAAAAAACAGAAGCTGATGCTCAGGGTAATGAAGATAAATCTGCGCTGAAGTCACCGGTTGTTCAAAGTAATATCGATCGCAGTCAATATCAGACCATTCTGGAGAAACAACAGTTAATGGATTGGGTTGCCAGGCTGGAGGCTTGTGATATTTTAGCGGTTGACACGGAAACTACCGGGCTCAATATTATTGCCGCTGATCTGGTTGGCATTTCTTTTGCGATTGAAAAAGGTCAGGCTGCGTACTTACCATTAATACATAATTATCCCGGAGCACCGCAACAGCTCGATAAAGACTGGGCTCTGGCACAGTTAAAGCCCGTATTGGAAAATGCTGAGATTGGAAAAATTGGTCAGAATATAAAATATGATCAGAGTATTCTGGCTGCTGCTGGTATTCATTTACAGGGAATACAGTTTGATACCATGCTTGAGTCTTATACGCTTAATAGTGTTGCTAATCGTCATGATATGGATACGCTTGCACAGAAATATCTTGGCCATGAGTGTATTCATTTTGAAGATATTGCCGGTAAAGGCAAAAAACAGATTACTTTTGATCAGATTGATTTGGAAATTGCCAGCCCATATGCCGCAGAAGATGCTGATGTAACATTGCAGCTTCATCAACAAATCTGGCCCGAGCTGAAAAAGCTGGAAGGCCCGGTCAATGTGTATCAGGCGATCGAAATTCCATTATTGAGAGTGTTATCAATTATGGAACAACGCGGCGTATTAATCGATGTCGAGTTTTTGCGAGCTAAAAGTAATGAGTTCGGAAAGCGCATTGTTGAACTGGAAGCTAAAGCACATGAACTGGCTGATCAACCGTTTAATCTGAGTTCTCCAAAACAGCTACAGGAAATTTTATTTGAAAAGCAGGGACTACCCGTTTTAAAGAAAACACCAAAGAAAAAACCGTCAACGGCTGAAGAAGTACTGGTGCAACTGGCTCTGGATTATCCGTTGCCTAAAGTGATTATGGAATACAGAAGCCTGACTAAATTAAAGTCAACTTATTCTGACAAACTACCATTAATGGTTCAGCCGCGAACTGGACGGGTGCATACCTCTTATCATCAGGCGGTGGCGGCAACCGGTCGATTATCTTCCAGTGATCCCAATTTGCAAAACATCCCAGTTAAAACGACTGAGGGTCGAAGTATTCGAGAAGCTTTCATTGCACCAGCGGGTTATAAAATACTGGCGGCAGATTATTCTCAGATTGAGTTACGTATCATGGCGCATTTATCGCAGGATGCTAATTTGCTTCAGGCTTTTTCTGAAGATCTGGATGTACATAGCGCAACGGCAGCAGAAGTTTTTGATGTTGCTTTGGAGGAAGTCACTGCAGAGCAACGGCGTCACGCAAAAGCCGTTAATTTTGGGTTGATTTATGGGATGTCACGATTTGGTCTTGCCAAACAACTTAATATTAGCAACGATGATGCGGCGCACTATATTGATACCTATTTTGCCAGGTATCCAGGTGTGAGCCATTATATGGAGTCAACACGGCAAAAAGCTAAAGATCTGGGGTACGTTGAAACTCTGTTCGGACGCAGACTTTATCTGCCACAAATTAACGCGTCTAATGGCATGCTGCGTCAGGCCGCAGAGCGAACAGCAATTAATGCGCCCATGCAGGGAAGTGCAGCAGATATTATTAAAATTGCGATGATAGAGATGCAAAAGTGGCTGGACTCTGAAAAGCCAGACTGTTTTATGGTGATGCAGGTTCACGATGAACTGGTATTTGAAGTTGCGGAAGGCAAGTTAGAAGAGTATTCAGCTAAAATCAATCAAATTATGGTTGATGCTGTTGCGTTAAGTGTGCCACTGGTGGTTGATGTCGGTACTGGAGATAACTGGGAGCAGGCACATTAACTAGAGAGGTTAATCAGCGATTGAAGTATTGTTTATATTCTAACTATACTGGGTAGTGCTGACACGGTTAGCTTAACAGGATTTTGTCAGAGTCACTGATTGAATAATGATTGATAAGACAGGTGATTAATATTGAAACTCAATGGATTAAATAATACTTCATTTTTTAAAAAGCAGCTTCTAATCTTTTTAATGTTGTTTCAGCTTTCTGTGCATGGTCAGGGGGCTCCTCCTCCCAGCGTTAATGTTGTGCATGCTGAAATGAGATTAATTTCTCCAGTTTCCTGGGTCTCGGGTACAGTGGTTAGTCGTAATAACTCCAGACTTGCCGCAGAAGTTTCGGGACGTTTAAAAAAACTGGCTGAGCTGGGAAGCCGAGTGAAGAAAGGCGATATTATCGCTCAGATTGATGAGGTATCTCTAAAAAATATCAGGAAAGAGAACGCTGCAAATGTCAAAAGTGCCGCGGCAAAACTTGAATTTCTGGAGTCAGAAGTCAAAAGGAAACAAACTCTGGCAAAAAAAAATCTCTCAGCCATTACTGATCTGGATAAAACAATTTCTTTAAGAGATGCCAGTCATGGTGACTTGATTGCGGCTCAGGCTCGGTTGGCACAATCGGATCAAAATCTGGCGTATACACGATTGAAGGCTCCGTTTAATGGTATTGTTGTTGAGCGTCTGAGTAATCAGGGAGAATATGTAGAAAATGGAACGGCTATTATTCGCCTGGTTGAAACTCAAAACCTGGAAGCTTCAGCCTTTGCTCCTATAACCGCTTACCGTTTTTTAAATCAGACGCTTTCTCTTGCCATTGAGTCTCCTCTGGGTAAGGGCCGTGCGAAAATTAAATCTTTAATTCCCGTTGCAGACAGGCGTTCTCATTTAATGGAAGTTCGACTCGATATGTCAGATTTTGACTGGCCCGTTGGACTCAATATTAAAGTCGCTGTTGCTAATGGTAAGGCTAAACGAGTATTGACAGTGCCACGTGATGCATTAGTTTTACGCCGTGAAGGCATGAGTGTTTTTATCGTTGACAGCAAGAATATTGCTCAGCAGGTAACGGTTCAGGTCGGCATGGGCGAGGGGGGGCTGGTTGAAATTATTGGTAAAGTGAAAGCGGGTGACAAAGTGATTATTCGTGGCGCAGAACGTTTGCAACCGGGACAGGCAGTATCCATTAAAGACAACAATCAACAACTCATTTTAGACAAGTCTTCGCAGGAGTAGTTATGCAGCTTACTTCTGCAGCACTTAAAAATCCGACAGCAGTCATTGTAGCCATTTTACTGGTCGCATTATTTGGCGCTATCAGTTTGTTCAAATTACCAGTTCAGCTAACGCCTGATATCAGCCAGCCAATGATTACCATATCAACTAACTGGCGTGGTGCGGCACCTGAAGAAATCGAAGCAGAGATTATTGAGCGTCAGGAAGATGTTTTAAAAGGATTGCAGGGATTGGTGACTCTGGAGTCGAGTTCAGATCCTGATAATGGAAGTATCACCTTACGCTATCGAACGGGAATTAATCTGGAGCGAGCTTTAATTGACGTAATGAATGCGCTCAACCAGGTACCCAGTTACCCGCCTGATGCAACCGAGCCAGTGATCGCTGTTGGCGGAGATAATGCGCTGAATGCTATCGCCTGGTTTGCCTTAAAACCTGTGCAGGGCAATACCAGAGATATTGCTACTTATCTGGATTATGCAGAAGAAATTATTCAGTCTCGGCTGGAAAGAGTTCAGGGGGTTTCTAGAAGCAACCTGTTTGGCGGCCTTGCCAGTGAGCTACGAATTACTTTTAACCCACACAAGGCAGCCGCATTAGCACTCAATATTCCTCAACTGGCTTCTACCCTGACCAATAATAATGACTCGTCCGGTGGATTTAATGAAGTGGGACGGCGTAAATATACACTGCGTTTCTCGGGAAAGTATGGCGCAAAACAGCTGGAAGAAATGGTACTTGAATGGCGTGATGGACGCCCGGTATTGTTGAAGGACGTGGCGACTGTTTCTATGACCTATCAGGATAAAACCGGGATCCTGACTCTTGATGGTGAACCAGCCATTGCGATGAATGCCAAAGCAGAACAGGGTGTGAATGTTATTCAGGTTATGCAGGGCTTGCAGGCTGCGGTGAAAGAATTAAATGAAGGTCCGTTAAAGCGTGCCGGGCTGGAAATAATTCAGATGTATGATGAAACGATTTATATCGGCCGTTCAATGAGTCTGGTTCAAAATAACCTGATTCTGGGTATTTGCCTGGCGGTTGCCGTTTTGTGGTGGTTTTTGAGAAAATTACGAGCAACATTAATTGTGGCTCTGGCTATTCCTGTTTCTGTTGTAGTCACGTTGGTAGCAATGTACGCGACAGGAAGAACACTCAATATTATCTCAATGGCTGGCCTGGCTTTTTCCGTTGGAATGGTGCTTGATGCGGCAATTGTTGTGCTGGAAAATATTGTTCGTCTGAGAGAAAAAGGCGAAACACCACAAAAAGCTTCTTACCAGGGGGCAACCCAGGTCTGGGGAGCGTTAATGGCCTCTACCGCGACAACCGTCGCCATATTTTTACCGATAGCATTTCTCGAAGAAGTTTCTGGTCAGCTGTTTGCCGATCTTGCCATTACCATTTCTGTGGCGATTGTTGCATCACTTTTGATTGCGGTGACTGTTTTACCGACTGCTGCCAGAAAGCTGCTGACCAGAGTGTCTGCAGAAGATCCCCATTCTCACTGGTGGACGAACATAACACGAGGAGTAATGCTAATCACCAGTACGCCAAAGAAAAGAATAAGCTGGGTGGTGGGGTTAATGCTTTTGTCTTTTGTTGGTAGTTGGGCGATGTTTCCCAAAATTGATTATCTGCCGAAAGGTAATCAAAATTTTTTCAGAGCATTTATTATGCCACCACCAGGGCAGAGTTATCAGGCTGCCAGAGTTGAAATGAGTGATGAAATTAATCGTCGAATTAAGCCTTATCTGACCGGTGAAAAATCACCAAAAATTGACCATACCTGGATGGGTTTTTTTGGTAGTTTTGGTTTTATGGGCGGTCGGGCTGAAGATGCTGATGATATTGCAAAAATTGTTCAACTGGTCAACAGGGAAATACTGGCAGGGTTTCCCGATACGATGGCATTTGCATCACAAGCTGAACTGTTTGGTAACCTGGGCGGTGGCAGACGTATAGACATTGATATTCAGGGAAATAATGTTGATGAATTATTGCAGGCTGCCAGAGTCGGTTATGGCGTTGTCAGTGAGGTTTTACCCGGAGCACAAATTCAACCTTCTCCAGGCCTGACCCTTGCAGAGCCCGAGTTAAGAATGGTGCCTGTTGAAAGGCGAGTGGCAGAAGCTGGCTGGACTCGTCAACAAGTTGCGGCAATATCCAGAGCGCTGGGCACTGGCCTTTATGTGGGTGATTTTTTTAACGGGCAGAAAAGATTAAATGTGTTTTTACGTTCAACGGACTGGGAGTCTCCGGAAGAACTCTCAGCCATACCACTCTATACGCCTGAGGCCGGAGTGCAGCCTGTTGGTGAGCTGGTTAATATTATCCGGACTGCAGGTCCCAGCTCTATTCGGCGAGTTGACCGAAAAAGAACCATTACCCTGCAGGTGACCCCGCCGGGAACGATGAGTCTTGAAGATGCCATTGCGGCGGTTAAAGATAATGCAGAGCCGGCTATTCTGTCACAGCTTTCTGATAGTGGTAGCATCAGCTATCGCGGAAGTGCAGAAGCGCTGACCGAGGCGTTGGCTAATATGAGTCAGAGTTTTATTCTTGCGCTGATGATTCTCTATTTATTAATGTCTGCACTCTTTCGATCTTTTAAAGACAGTCTGCTTGTTGTGTTAACCATTCCTCTTGCAACTGTCGGTGGTATTGGTATGTTGCAATTAACTAACATTTTCATTTTTCAGCCACTTGATTTGTTAACCATGATTGGTTTTATCATTTTATTGGGGCTGGTGGTTAATAATGCGATTTTACTGGTTTATCAGACACGTTTAGGTGAAGGAGAGGGATTGTCTCGTCATGATGCAGTAGAACAGGCCGTTCGATTGAGGTTACGTCCCATTTTGATGAGTACATTAACCAGTATTTGTGGCATGCTACCACTATTGTTGATTCCTGGAGCGGGCGCTGAGTTGTATCGTGGTATTGCCGCGGTCATTGTGGGTGGCATGAGTGTCAGCACAGTGTTTACTCTCATCTTTCTACCGAGTCTGTTGCAATTTGGCCGACATTCGGATCAGTTGAAGCAGGTATCACCCGATTGAAAAAAGAAGTGACTGATTGAATATTCGGCGTGTTTGACGGTAAAATGGCAGCCACTAAATTTATGCTGCTTAATGCCCACACCGCCTGAGATGAGTTTCCTTTCCCGACTGAGAGAGAAAAAGCCCGATAATGAACAAGGGCTTAAAATTTGCTATTTGCTCAGGATTAATCCAGATAAAACGCTGGCGTTAAGTTTTTGTCTGCTAGAAATTAAACACCAGGAACGGATAGCGCCTGGTGAGCCTTATTATATTTTACAACAACACCTGCAAAACCCACCGCCCTTTTTTTCTCATAGTGACGTCCGGTTGCTTCAGTTATTGATAGATAATGGTGCTTGCAGTTTTCAGAATCAATCAGCGGGCATTCCGGCAGATAAAAATGAGCTTCTGATCCCGGCATTGTTATCGACGGAGCGAAGTTATATACAAACCGCACAGAGCGGCTGGCGTAAATTGAGTCTGGGGCAATCAGTAAAAGTTAGTTTTGGCTGGCGTTTAAATCAGTCAGGATTTTATCAGCCCGAATGGCAGCTGAATTCTGACTGTGAGAAAACTAATGAGAAAGATTCTGGTAGCCGGCTCGAACATAAAGGAACAACCCAGCTGCTTAATTCGCCAACTGAGCTGGTCAATAAGGCGAATGAAACAATAAATCTGCCACTGGTTTATCACGCATCGAGTGCTCGCCTGGGTTTAGCAGAAATTAAACTAAATGATATAGCGCTCAACCAGTTAAGCTCCGCAGACAAGCTATTGCATTATTCCGAAGTATCCGGATTTATTAAAACATCTCAGTTTGACTGGCAGCTGTCCGGTTTACCACTACCGCAGACGATAGAAAAAGAAATTGTTGAGTGTCATTTCTTTCCTGTCCTGTTTTTCTCTTGTCATACGCTAAAAAAATCTTCCAGAGATAATAGAGTGCGAACAACTCATCAGGTTGAGTTAATGTTTCGATATGAAAGTGAAGGTTACTGTGAAGTCGTTTCATATAATGATGAAAGAGCGAAATTTGAATACTTTTCAGGTAATCGGTGTGTTCAACTGTTACGTAATAAAAAAAATGAATACGAGTTATATCAACAGCTGCAAAAAGAATTTTCTAATATCAGTTTTGTTCATCAAAATGCGACATGGCAGTCAGAGCAAGAAGGTGATTGGCGACAGCTATTATTTGAGAAACACAGTTTATTATCCAGTTTAAAAATCGACAGATTAGTCGAGAAAAATTTTCAATACTATTATGTGAAGGCAGAACGATGGCTGATCAATTTGAAGTCGATGTCTGGCGTCAATAGTAAACGGCTAGAACTGGATATGCAGCTGGAGGTTGAGGGTGATAATGTTAACTTAGTCGATTTATTAAGGCAGCTTCAGAATTATAATCAGCGTTGCTTGGTCAACGAATCTTCACCTCACTCCGGAGTTTTTCAGCTGAGCGACGGAAGATTGTTATTATTACCGATAGAAAAAATGAATGGATTATTGGAAGAGTTAGGCGATCTGATTAATAAAAGTAAAATCGATCTGCCGCTGACTCAGGTTAGCCGGTTAAGTCAGATAAAAAATAACTTGCCTGAGCATGCTAACTGGCAGGGTGATATTGGACATCTTGAGCTAGCCAACAGTTTATATCAATCACCAAAAATTTTAGAGCAAATTTCACAAGTGGTTAAAGCCGAGTTGAGGCCGTATCAGTGGCTGGGTGTTTGTTGGTTGCAGCATATCAAACAGCATCGGGTGAATGGTATACTGGCTGATGACATGGGGCTTGGGAAAACATTACAAACATTAACCCACTTAAGTCTGGAAAAACAGAATAATCAGCTTTTGCATCCAGCACTCATTGTTGCACCGACCAGTCTGTTACATAACTGGGCTGCAGAAATTAAAAAATTTACGCCACACCTTAAAGTAAAAGTTATTCATGGCAGCAAACGTCAGGCTGACTGGGGGTTGCTGAATGATTATGATTTATTGATTAGTAGTTATCAGTTAATCGTCAGAGACCTGGAGCATTGGCAAATACAATCGTTGTCCTGGCTCATTCTGGATGAAGCGCAGCAAATTAAAAATCCTCGCACAAAAATTCGTCAGGCATTAAAGCTGATAGAAAGTGAGTATCGATTATGTCTTTCTGGTACGCCAGTAGAGAACCATCTTGGTGAACTATGGTCATTATTAGATTTTTTAATGGCAGATTGCCTGGGCACATTAAACTCGTTTAAACAGTTTTATCAGCGACCGATTGAGAAAGATGCTGATGAAGCTCGGATGGCTAAACTACTCAATCGTATTGAACCGTTTATAATGCGTAGGACTAAAGATCAGGTCGCCACTGATTTACCGAAAAAAACAGAAATTAATCAGTTTATTAGTCTCACTGATGAGCAGCTTGATTTCTATCAGTCTCAGAAAAATCTGGGCGAGGAACAATTGCAGTCGGAACTTGAGCAAACTGAGCATTCAGGACAGAAGCAGATGTTAGTGTTAACCGCATTATTAAGGCTTCGTCAGATATGTTGTGATCCGGCGCTGATAGGAGAAACTTCAATACAGTCAGCAAAAAGAATACACTGTATTGAAATGATTGAAGAGCTGGTGGCCGAAAAACGAGCCATTCTTGTTTTTTCTCAGTTCACCAGTATGTTAGACTTGTTGGCTGAAGATCTGGAACAACAAAACATTAATTATCTAAAACTGACTGGTCAGACGCAGCACCGACAACAGTTGGTTGATTCATTTCAGCAGGGAGAAGCACCGGTTTTTCTAATCAGTCTTAAAGCGGGTGGCGTTGGTTTAAATTTAACTCGCGCTGATACCGTTATTCATTATGATCCCTGGTGGAACAAAGCTGCTGAGCAACAGGCAACAGATAGAGCCCATCGAATTGGGCAGGATAAACCGGTGTTTGTTTATAAATTGATTGCTCAGGGAACGATTGAAGAAAAAATTGCAAAATTACAACAGAATAAAGCGCTGCTGAGTGCTCATATTAATCAGCGAGCGCAAATGGGCGGAGAGCAGTTTGCGCTTAAACTGGAAGATTTAATGGCTCTCTGGCAGCAAGAAATTAAAGCTGAATAATGCTTAACATTGAGAATAAACTGGAAAGAAATAATAGAATGATTAATATTGCCATCATTGACCAGCAGATTGCCAGACAGGGACGTTTTTGTCTGATCGACTGGTTACTGGAAGAAAATCTGCTCGATTACGCCGATTACGAAAACTGGCGAAATGCACAGATTGAAACGCTGGACGACAAATTTCACCTGGATAAAAAATCAATTAAAGAATTATTGTTGCAGACAGACAAGCATTGTAAAAATCTGGGCCTGGTGTCTGAGCTACAATCGTTTCATTGCTGGGGTGAAAAGAATACTCAACTTCTTTCAGTAACTCACAATTCGGGTGAAAATGAGCAACTTACTCGTCGCTGGTTAAGACCACAGGATTTACCGCAACTGGACCTGTTTATGGATAATAGCGCGCAGTTAGCCGAACATGAATTGCTGGATGCGCTGACTGAAAGACGCTTCGAAAGTGCGCAGAAATTACTTCAGGTTTATGCAAAGCTTAATTCTGAATGTCCACGGTTGGGGGGGTATCAGGATTTGATAAATTATGCGATGCATATATCAGCCTGCCCGAAATTGAGTGCAGATGAAATTGAAGATGAGTGGGATGGATTAAATAACGAAGTAACAGCGTTGGCAAAAGAGGTGCTGGGAGCATTATCCAGAGATTATCTGGCTTTTGCGTGGCGAAGGCTGGCTATTAATATGGCTGGTATTGAGTTTGACGGTGAAAAACCTGAGCTGCATATTAGTTCGGCTTTACTGCAAATTCCAGATTACTCTCAGGCAATACAGGTTTTGAACGGTGATAAGGCGTTGTATACTCAACCTGTCTTGCTGCTTCGTCTTATACAGAGTTATAGTAAAGTTCATCAGTACGAGCATGCCTTAATTAACTGGTGTCATTTAATTGAACTGGATAGTCAACTGGCTGAGTCCGCACTAGATGACTGCAAAGATGAACAAGTTCGTTCTCTCTGGTCTGATTTCTGGGAAATTAAAGATGACTGGTCATGTGAATTATTTCCTGCTTATGTCTTTCTGAAAAAACCGGAGTTGCTACATCTGATGCAAGAGTTTCCAGAATTAAAAAATGAAGCGACTACAGCCATGAAAAATCTTATGCTTGCCAGGCTAAATGCTGATAATGAAATTTCAGCAAGAAAAAATATGAAAGCTATTAATGGATTTTTATTGACTCTCTATCTCAAGTCGACAAACTAATTTTGTTTTTGATCTAAGATTTTGCTAATGTTCTAACCAGTCAAATAGTTTGTTAATTCAACTGTTGATTGTTTTTTCAGCTGACTACTTTATCCGTTGAGTATTTTAAAATAACGAGTTAATTATGAAAAACCAGATACCGCTGTTTGTGATTAATCTTGATAGCAGCACCGAAAAAATGACTTTTATGCAAAAACAGCTGGACAGGCTGGCGTTAAGTTTCGAACGGATTTCAGCGGTAAGAGGAATTGATCTTTCTGCTGATGAAGTCAGTTCAGTCTATTCGGCCGAACTCAATAGAAAGCGTCACCATCGCAATTTATCACCCGGTGAAATTGGTTGTTACATGAGCCATCGAAAGATCTGGCAAAATATGCTGGATGAAAATATTGAGTTTGCCATTATTATTGAAGATGATATTAATATAGAACCTGCATTTTTTTCGATTGATGAGCATTTCGAGAAACTTAAACAATACGACCTGATTAAACTGGCTGATAATCGTGCGATAAAACCGGCAAAGATAAAATCGCTCAATAAAGAATATGAACTGATCAGTTACCACAGAATTCCAAATTGTACTACCGGGTATGCCATTTCTCTATCAGGTGCCAGAAAAATGCTATCGAGAAAGCAGTTTTTCAGACCTGTTGATATTGATATTCAGTTTTGTCATGAGTTAGAGGTTTCCGTTGTGGGATTCAGGCCCTATCCGGTCACAGAGTGTGCTGATTTTAATAGTGATATTGTTGATTTTAATGATGGAAGGCACAGCAACCGTAGTACGGCGTGGAGAAATCTCAGATATCGTGCGATAGTCTGGTGGAATAGAAAGCGTCGAGTTTCGGCTGTTTTGAAATAAAATCGTTCTGAAATAAAATCCAGATTATTTCAAATTTCCTATTATCTGTTTAAATTTTTCTCGCGCTTCGCCCTGTATCGGAGAGCCGTGTGCAGGTAACAAATTTTCGTAATTGTAGGCGTTTATAAACTGAATATCCTTGGTATGGGGTCTGGCTTTTTTTAACCAGCCAGGGCCAATATTACAACTTTTTATAAATCCCATTAGCTTCATTATGAATGATGAGAAAGAATTGAAATACTCATCGACCTTCTCCCAGTTTTGTAAACTATCGCCAGAAATCAAGGTACCACCATTATCTTCTAACAGAACCAGAGCTTCACTGGGTCTGGCTGAGTCGATTAAAATGAGTTCTGCGTTTTTTACAGGCAGTTTTGTCTGATGAGTTAGTATTTCGTCAGGGTTAAAATAAATTTTTTCAGCGGGTGGTTTTTTATTGAAACCCATGGCATAGGGAGCGTCAACGGACCATATTTTCGCCTGATATCGGTTTTTATAAAAAGGGTCGTCCATGCCATGAAACCCCGCAATTCGCATGACATGCTTAACTTCGCCCAGAGCATCCAGTTCCTTGAGTCCATCTTTTGATAACCGAATGGAATTAATCAGTATGAGCGCTTCGCCCTGCTTGATAATGGTCATATTTCGGCTGCATTGGATATTAACAGGGCCTTTGATTGAGATTGAGCCGGACACAAAGTATATATTTTCAAAAATTTTAACAATTTTTCCGTGTGTGGAAGCTTCTGGGAAGCGATAGTTTTTTATCATTGTTTTTTTATCATTGTATTGAGTGACTGGTTATTCATTATTAGTGACCAATGCAGGCGTTATCAGACGGTTTCTTTCTAGTAAAGCAGCCTGTATTAAAGCGTGGTAAATTTATCATGCCTGTTAGTTTAAATATCTCTGTAGAAAGATACAACAATTTGTTAAAAGGATTATAAATCATGTCATTGATAAAACGGTATATGGAAAGTTGAGTGCTGGAGGCTAATTTTTTGTATGAAATGGTATTTGTTGACAGAAAATGAATGATTGATCAGTTGTTTTATTAATTACTTGGTGTCATTCTAGCTCAGGTCAATTAGTAATAAGTCATTTTATGAAATTCTGCGCTTTATTAGTTTATAAAAATAACAAGAGGAGATATTCAATGAAATACAAAAATCGAATGATCCGTCAACAGTCTTTTCTTACTTTTTTGTTATCGCTGTTTTTATTATTTCCTGTGATGGCAGATGAAACCTGCATGTCACCCTATATGGTTAAAATTGTTGGTCAGGAAGATTTTGTTTATGTGTGGACCTTAGGGGTTGAAGGGCTAGGAGATGGTCAGGATAAAATGGTAACGGTCAATGTTAATCCTGAATCTGCTAGTTATGGCAAAATTGTACATGCTGAGTCGGTTGGTGGGCGTAATGAGGCCCATCATTCTGGGTTTACTGATGATAGAAAGTATTTATGGGCTGGAGGGCTGGATTCTAATAAAATATTTATTTTTGATGTACATACTAACCCTGCTAAAGCAACTTTGGTAAAAACGATTGATGATTTTGTTAAAAAAAGTGGTGGTGTTGTAGGACCACATACAACTTATGCGCTCCCGGGAAGAATGATGATTACCGGTCTGTCAAATCATCAGGACCATGGGGGTCGAACGGCGCTGGTTGAGTACACCAATCAGGGAAATTATATTGCGACTTACTGGATGCCAACGGATGAAAAATTACGTGGTGCAGTTAAATCCGGTAAATATGCCGATGGTTATGGTTATGATGTCAGAGCGTTACCTCGGCGAAATATTATGCTGACTTCTTCATTTACCGGTTGGTCGAATTATATGAAAGATTTTGGAGAAATGCTGAGCGATCCGGAGGCAATGAAACGTTTTGGGAATACGATGGTGGTCTGGGACTTACATACCAGGAAACCAAAACAGGTGCTTGATGTTCCCGGTGCACCATTGGAAATTCGTTGTGCCTGGAAAGTTGAACATAATTACTGTTTTACAACAACCGCTTTAACTTCACAGCTTGTACTCATTGAAGAGGACCGTAAAGGAAAATGGAAGGCAACCAATGTTGCTGATATTGGTAAACCTTCTGATATTCCATTGCCTGTAGATATTTCAATCAACAGTAATGATACAATGTTGTGGGTAAATACTTTTATGGACGGTAAAACTCGAGGTTTTGATATTAGTGATCCTCATCATCCGAAGCAAGTTTTTGAGAAAAAAATAGGCAGTCAGCTTAATATGATTTCATCCAGCTGGGATGGGAAGCGGCTTTATTACACAACGTCCTTGCTTGCTAACTGGGATAAAAAAGGAAAGGATAATGAACAGTTTTTTAAACTGTTTCACTGGAATGGAAAGAAAATGACCGAAAAATTTAATATCGATTTTTATCAAAAAAAACTGGGGCGACCGCATCAGATGCGTTTTGGCGCCTATTCACTTTATCCGGGAAGTTTTCCTGAAAAAGCGAGTAAAAAGTCGAAAACAGCAGGATTGGCGACTGATTAAACGGAGCATTTGATAGGTTTGTTTTGTCGAACAAAAAAAGTTGTACTCACAGTTTTTATCCTGACCGGTCATATTTATGCTGGTCAGTGTTTTTCTTATGATGATAAATCGCCTCAGGTTAGCGCGTTAGCACCGGGTTATGGTGAGCTTGACTTTAAAGCTGCTAAGGCAGGTACTTATCAACTTCCTTCTCTGGGAAAAGCTTTTAATGCGAATGTCGTCGATGTAGATGGTAATACACTTAAACTTGAAAAAGTATTTACTGGAAAGTATACCTTACTGAGTTTTATCTATACACGTTGCAATGACGCTAACGGTTGTCCGTTAACTTATGTAGTTTATAATCGTATACGGCATCAGGCAAAAAATGATAGTGAGATTGAAGAAAATCTGCAGCTTGTCAGTATGAGTTTTGATCCGGTTAATGACACTCCGGCAGTGATAAAAAGTATTAGTGAGAGTTTAAACGGGCATGATTCGAAGGGACACGATTCTATGGAACATGATTCTATGGGACATGATATGCATCACGCCGCGCAGGCCAGCAATATGAAGGGGTTCATTAAAGAAGGCTCTCCGGCAACCCGTCAACCGGTCGGCTGGATTTATCTGACAACCGATTCAAAAGAAATGCTAAAACCTTTACTTCAACACTACAATCAGGATGTTCAGCAGCAAATCAATTCAGAGGGAAACTTTGAGGGTAATTTTTCTCACATTTTAAGA
>JADGFG010000077.1 GCA_016743995.1 Kangiellaceae bacterium
CAACAGCGTATAACGGTCTTACACAAAGAATTCACAAAGAACTCTCATTAAAAAATCATACTGTATCTTTTGAGTTATCTCCAAATGAGAATGTCATGCATGATTCTTATCTCAATTTTAAGCCCGATATAATTATTTGCCCGTTTTTAAAGCATCGAATTCCCGATTCAATCTGGCCTGCTATTCCCTGCCTGGTTTTGCACCCAGGTATCGTCGGTGACCAGGGTCCCTCTTCTCTGGATTGGGCAATCACTGATCGTGCAAAAATCTGGGGCGCAACACTATTACAGGCAAATGCAGTATTTGACGCCGGTGAAGTTTGGGGCACAGAATACTTTAAGATTAATAACAATTTCAGTAAGGCAAGTGTTTACAGGCATTCAGTTACCCAGGCTGCAGTCAAACTTATTCTTAATGCAGTTGCAAGTATTGGCAAAACTCAACGTTCAAAGGTTGATGTAAATGCATTGACTTTAACCGGAACTTCCCGCCCACTAATGAAACAAATGAACAGACAAATTGACTGGCATAACGAAAGCTCTGATGACATTGTACTAAAAATTAATGCGGCTGACTCTTTCCCTGGTGTACTCGACACAATTTACGATGAAGAATACTTTTTGTTTGGTGCTGTTAAAGAAAACATACAACACAACGCAACTCCCGGTGAAATTATTGGTTACAGAGATGAAGCTATATGTAGAGCAAGCAGAGACGGCGCGGTATGGATCCGTCAATTAAAGAAAAGAAAATCTTCATCTGAAAAATATTTTAAACTACCGGCAACCAGAGCGCTTAACTTAAAGACGAACCAGTTAACGTCGGAAAAATTAAATGATATAAAAGTCGAAATTGTTAAAAATGTGGCATACCTACACTTCAATTTTTACAACGGTGCATTTTCAACCGAAAACTGTATTGCATTGAAATTAGCCTTTGACAAATTAAAAAACAACAAAAATATCAAAGTGATCACGCTAATGGGGGGAGATGACTTTTATTCAAACGGAATCCATTTAAATTGTATTGAAGCAGCTGAGTGCGCTTCATCGGAATCGTGGCGAAATATAAATGCAATCAATGAGCTGGTGAAAAGTGTTATTGAATGTAAAAATAAGTTAACTGTTGCTGCATTAAAAACAAATGCTGGTGCAGGCGGTGCAATTTTACCTTTGGCTTGCGATTATGTCATTGCAAGAAATGGAGTCATATTAAACCCACACTACAAAACAATGGGACTGACAGGTTCCGAATACTGGACCTACCTGCTACCCAAAAGAGTCGGTAAACTCAAAGCACAAGAACTGACTGAAAGTTGTTTACCCGTATTAGCAAGTGAGGCCGAATCTTTTAACCTGGTTGACGCTGTGTTTCCAGAAGCCATGGATACCTATCTGGAGCAATTATTTCAATACTGTATATCTTTAGCCTGTAGTGATGACTATGAAACACTAATTACTACAAAAATCAGGCTTCGCTCAGAAGATGAAAAAATTAAACCACTACAAAGTTATAGAGAAGAAGAGCTAGATAAAATGAAAAAGATATTTGATGATAAACAAAATAAATACCACAAACTTCGCTATAATTTTGTTCATAAGATCGTATGTAATAAAACACCGGAACGTTTAATAAAACAAACGCAGGAACAATTAGTCGAAACTGACTAGGTCGTTTATACCGGCACTACAAACATAGAAATTGTCAGGTATTACATCTTTGCGTTTAAAGTCAGACCAGTTAATCAGCATAAAACTGACTGATCTAATTTGAGTATAAAAAACATACAACGTAGAGAGGAACAGATATGACTGATCACCACACATACAAAATGGTTGAAATTGTCGGTTCATCAAAAAATAGCATTGAGCAAGCAATCCACAATGCTATTGAAGAATGTAGTTTATCAATAAGAAACATGGAATGGTTCGAAGTTGTTAATACCCGTGGGCATATTCACGAGAACAAAGTTGGACATTTTCAGGTAACGCTAAAAATTGGTTTTCGAATTGAGGGTAGTTAATCAACGAACATCGAGCAGGTTGTTCTCTATAAAACGGAGATTTATATTCTCCCGTTTTCTGCTAACCAGCCTTTTTATAAAATCCATATTAAAAACAATATAAAAAGCTTGATATCTCTCATCTCATCTTTTAGAATGCGCTCCTCTTTGATGCGGGGTGGAGCAGTCTGGTAGCTCGTCGGGCTCATAACCCGAAGGTCGTTGGTTCAAATCCAGCCCCCGCTACCAAATTTTATTATCAAATAGTAATTTCATAACCATTCAATATATTCTCAGGCTGTATTTTTTATAGCCATGAAACAGAGTAACTTGAAAAGCCCTCTTCTCATAAGCCACTGATTCATCTGCTAAAAGCCTACTGCGGTCATCAAAAAACTCTTAAATAGCATCAGCATCAATATTTTTATTTGTAGTAGATTTATTGACTTTGTTTGCTACACTTGATCGACTATCAATAGCATTGCCTGCTTATAAGTTAGCCAGTACGACAATTTATAGTCAATCTAAAGGTCATCAAATGGCAACAATAAAAACTATACCGCCTGGTAAAAAATCTATGCTCAGGCCCAAAATAGCGCCGGGCTCAGAAAATGTCAGTATTAATAACAATTTTTTATCAGACGATAGAGCAGGCGAACGTCAACAGAATAGTTTTCACTTTTACTTTAACGTAAGTGCCGATGAAGAGCATGTAACACTGAAAATAAAACAAGGTCATTCAGAATACAACTTGCAAGAACGTTCTCACCACTATTTATTATTTGTATTAGCCAGAATGAGAGAACAGGACTCCATTAATGGCTTTGACAAAGATAATCAAGGCTGGGTCTACATGGATAAATTTTGTAAGATGTTAGGAATGGATCGACCTCATATTAATATTCAGATCTATCGAGCCAGACAGCAAATAAAAAAATTATTGCCTGATTTCCCTACGGATGTATTAGTTGAACGCAGACAGGGAGGCTTACGTTTTGGATTTGATGAGATTTCCTATAAATAATATTGTGTTATAAGATAGTAGCACTCACTTCGTTGTAGCTTACATTCAGTGATACTTTACATTCATCTCTCACTTAAATACAAACGATAACGATAATACAAATCAACCTGTATTTTTCCAAACCGCTTAAATTATGGCTATTTAATTCATTTTGTCATTCATGATGTTTGACGTGTAACCAGGCGTAATCATACGTAATTGAAACTTATTTTGGTCAGAACTAAAATTTCCATATAAATACAATCTCTTGACCGTTTTTACCTGCTGAGAGTTCAATTGTGATACATTACAATAATGACGAGTAGTTATTACTATGCAAATTTCTTCACGATTTTTTAAAATAATCTATTTTATTATTATTTTTATTACAGCCTTCTTTTTTAGTATTTACCTTTGGCTAAGTAGTAATCAAAATTATAATAAGGCTTACCCTGCAAGCAATCAGTCTCAAAATATAACTGAAATGTCTTTTAAAGAAAATGGCATTCTATGGAATCAGAAATGCGCTACTAATGATTGTAACATTTCCTCTAACTTTATTAACACAGCCGAACCTTTCAGTTTCGTAATCGACAATACATCCTGGAGTGAGTTAAATATTTTAAAATATGAAAATAATCTTGCTGGTATTTATCTTCCTGAAAGGCTGCAACAAAAAAACATTTCAAACTAAATACGAAATGCTAATAATGTGCAAGCGATTACATCATTCACCACTAACATTATTCAGACTGGCTCTCAGGTAAGAACCTGGAATTTTTACTCGACATATTTTACTAATTTCTTCCAGTGCATCGCAAACATGCGAATCATTAATATGACCGTCAAAGTCAATAAAGAAATGATACTTTCCAAATGACTGCTTAGTTGGTCTAGATATAATTGAGGTTAAATTAATCGTTCTTTTAGAAAATGAAGACAAAATTTCTCCGAGAAAACCCGGATGATCATTATCATCCATAACGATAATGCTAGTTTTATAATTCTTGCCGAATATTTTTTTATCTGATTTTTTACTCTTTGAAAAAACGAGAAATCGAGTCTGGTTATTGTTATAATCATTAATATTGTCAATGACCAGTTCAAACTCTTCTCGAATAAATACTCCATCAGGAACGACAGCACCATTAATTCCAGCTTTGTTATTCACCGAGTTCAAAGAATCAATATTACTCTCCGTAGTCACTACCTCAACATTATCCAGAGCCTCAATAAACTCGGAACACTGCCCTTTTGCGACAAACTGTACAAATAGTCGTTCTGTTTCTTCCAATTTTTTTGAATTACTTACATATGAAAATTTTATAGGTAACAGAAGTTCTGCTGTAATATACAGATCAACATCCAGTAGATGATCCAGAACAAGAGAAACAAAACCCTCAGATAAATTTTCTACTGGCAACACGCCATATTCACAGGTATCTCCTATTGAATTCAGCGCCGCCTTGATTGATTTAAAATACTCTATTTTATGTGCTTCTGTAGTCTTGATATACATTTGAGTTGCTACATCAGAATAGGTGCCTTCAGGACCTAACGTTGCTATTTTTTTCATGTTTGCCTATAAACCTCTTGTTGCTGCGCCAATTTTAACCTAATATAAGCAGGTATGAGAATTTATTTATCCTTATTACTCTTACTCAATATTAGTTGTAGTAATATACGTACCGGCCATGAAGGTGGATCTGTAGACCCGAGTATTCAGGTAAAAATACCACTATTATCCTCTTCGTTATTCAGCAGATCCGAAAATATCCCGACAATTAATCAAGTTTTTGGGTTAAATGAAATACAAAAACAACAGTTCCTCAGATATTTTCACCATCCAGATAACCGGTCAACGCGCCCCAATATGAGAATTGTTGACTTTTTAGGAGACAGACTATCTAATTTTAATTATCATTCAGACACGCTAACAGCCTCACAAGCACTCGCACAGAATAGAGGCAATTGCTTATCTCTCGCTATATTAACAAAATCACTCGCAGCTCTGGCAGAGGTTGATGTTAATTATCAACTTGTTGAAACACCGCCGGTTTACCAAAAAGCAAACAATATCGTATTAAGTTCTGAACATATCAGGACTAAACTGCTTAACCCCAAAGAAGAAGCCAACGGACTCATTTATTTTGGCCGTGGAGGAGTTTTAGTTGATTACTTTCCTGCTCAGGGTACCAGAATGTTACGTCCTGTTGATCACGCAGAGTTTAGTGCCATGTATTATCGGAATATAGCCGCAGAACTCATAATAAAAAAACAGATGAATACCGCTTACTGGTATCTTTTAAAAGCTCTTGAGCTCAATAATAATGATCCTCATGCAATTAATATGATTGCCTTAATTTATGAGAAATCAGCTTATATAAAAGCTGCAGATAAGCTTTATCAATTCGGCATTGAGAGGTCTGAGGAAAAGCTAGACTTGCTTAATAACTACTATACATTTTTAAAACATCAGAGACGTAATAAAAAAGCAAATGAAATCAATACAGCGCTACAAAAATATGACGATCCCAACCCTTTTAAATGGATTTCGCTGGCCAATACAGCATTTAATGAACGACAATATGACAAAGCATTACAATTCTATAAAAAATCTAATAAACTTGCGCCTTACCTGCATGAGGGCTACGCAGGCATCGCTCGTACACAAGTACGATTAGGCCAATATAGTTCGGCGCGTAACTCGATAGAAAAAGCGATAGAAAATACTCATAAAAAAGATACAAAAAAGATTTACCAGAAAAAATTTGATATGCTTTCCCAGCTTCTTGGTTCAAATTAAGGTAATTAGCTAATTACAGTTTTAGTCGAAGGTTTTTGTAAATTATCTGGGAGAAACTGTCAAATACGCCACACTCCTCAGCATAAGATTTCCATTCTGAAACAACTGCAATGACCTGTTCAATAATTTGATTCGACTCCTTTTTAAAGTTACCAATCAACGAACCTGCTGTCAGTAGATCACTACGTGTAAAGTTATCACGTTTACCATTGATGCTCATCTGGTGTGAATTAACCCAGGGTGAGCCAACCTTATAACTATAAGCCAGATCATATGCCGGTGATAATCGCCATTGAGAATTGGCAGAGTTCAATAAAAACCCCGTATTTTTTGTATGATCATCATGATTACGTGCAACAACATTAAATACCATGCGCCTGAAAATTTCTGTCGCGTCCTTTCTGGGCAGCTTAAGTTGTCTGGCAACAGATAAACACTGCTCATAGCTATAACTACCTGGTTTTTTATAATCGGCATGATCCATTGCACATAAAGAAACAAAATGATATTTCTCATTTCCACTACGATCAAAACGCAGGGTCATAAAATGCGCTCTGTTTCCATCAATTAATAATTCAGAGTTGGAAATATTAATGCCCGCGTCTTTTGCCATCAGGTAGTAGGCATATTCCATACGTCCATATCCTTTAGGATCACCAAATATTTCACTCGTATTCGTATGCTCCTCAATCCCATCAAATTTTAACAAATAATGTTCAAATCCTTTCGGTGCTGGTACTTGACCAGAACGTATTTGCGAACGATCTTTATTGACTGCAACAAGTGCCTTTGCCCTGGCTCCGCCAGCAGATGTTCCCACCTGAAACAATGCTGACATATTCTCGTTTGAATCTTCCGATGACTCTCTATTAATACTCGCAGCGCTGTCAGCCGTTTCTGGTTGAAATATCTGAGTCAGATGATTAGCCCTTTGATCCAGAATTTGTTGTGCCATTTTTACCAACGAATTTAACTCTAGCTCGTCACTTGTGTTATTTCTTGTTTTAATCGCTGGTGCAAACTCTAACGCCCCCATTCCACGATTTCCCGAATACAACAAACGTTCCAGTGGTGTAAATGAATTAACATCCCGGCCATTTCTGGCCAACCAGGCATTGATGACTGCATTCCCAAAATCATCAGGCAAGGTATCAGAAAAAACAGCAGGTAACCCTTTGTAGGTATTAGTATTCAAATGAGGAAAAGAAAATTTTTGTGGCGATAATGGCATTCGTACAGGTGCAATCTCTACTTTTTTACGAATCCAGTTCGAAGTGTACTCGAATGTGCTCACCTTAGAAGCAGGATCATAAGCTAATGCCCCTATTATTTGCCCCCATAAGTGCACTTCTGCTAAATTTTGCATTACCAATCCAGTTTTTCATCTAATTGCGGATCTTGATAGTTAGTTTCATCATCCATTTCTGCTTTTCGTCGATGGCTTGCTCTTTGCCGTTGTTTGCCTTTTAATTTTAATAATTCAACAGGACTAAATACTGACTCTGGCACAAATCTTTCGACAAGCTCTAACTTACCAAGTGCTCTAAGCAACGCAATAATATTTTCAAACTTGCCGCTACCGGCAACCAGTTTACGATAACTGACCCTTGATAACCCTATCTCGTCGGCTAATTGCTGCTGAGTCAGGTTTTGCTCAAGTCGTATTTGCTCAATTCTACGGCCAATTTCCCAAGCAACAGCTGTATCAGTCATAGATTCAAATTGCATAACCTTCCCCTACTATTATTTGCACAAGAAACAATGGCAAGTTAATTATATATTAATCACAATTTTACGCTTTAATGTAAACATTAATAACCACTAATTAATAATATAACTAAATTTGCAGTAGAGCAACAAATAAAAGAAAACTTATCATTAAAGCCATTTCACGCCGATAACGAATAGATAACTTTGCTTTATTGAAACAATGTTTTCTCTAATAATCTCCATCCTAATTAAATCTGATTGATTTATCTGAGCTATATATCGCATTAAAAAGAAGTCAAAAATTTACCCTCTTACTAACAACAAGGTATGATAAAGTGCTAACCGACTTAAAGAGTACCTGAATACAGATTTTTATGAGCATCTCCAGACACCCGTCAATAATCACACTGCCTGAGAATGGCGGAAAAACTGAGAATTTACTGAATTATTTAATAAAAAAATTTCCACACATAGATAAAGACAGCTGGATAGCCCGAATCCAACAGAAAAAAATACATTGGTTAAATGGTGAGTATATAACGCTAAAAACCACTTATATACCCGGTCAACAGCTCTGTTATTATCGAGAAGTTACAAAAGAACCCATTATTCCCTTTTCGCATCAGATTCTCTATCAGGATGATTTTATTCTGGTCGCTTTTAAACCACATTTTTTGCCGGTCACGCCTGGTGGAAAATATGTTAATGAATGTTTATTAGAACGACTGCGTCAACAAACAGGAATAGACGATCTGGCCCCATTACACAGGCTTGACAGATTAACAGCAGGGCTTGTACTATTTTCCGTAAATAAAAACTACAGAGGTCTCTACGCTCAACTTTTTGCCAATCAACAAATCATTAAGTCCTATCAGGCTATTGCTGTTTTATCTGCCAAAATTGGCGATAATAATGAGCAACAACACTGGAATGTTGCAAACCGTTTAGAAAAAGGTCTGCCCAGTTTTATTATGCGTGAAGTTTACGGGCCAGTGAATGCACGCTCTACAATAGAGTTAGTTAAGACACAGGCACCTTATGGGCTCTTTAAGCTTAAGCCTGTAACGGGTAAAACCCATCAATTGAGGCTCCATATGGCCAAAATTGGTATGCCCATTCTGAACGATAACTTTTATCCAGATTTACAGCAGGAAAAAAAACCAGATTTTACCAAGCCCTTGAAGTTGTTAGCTAAATCTTTGAGTTTTACCGATCCTGTAAGCAATATACCGCACCATTTTGAATCCCCTGAAAGTTTATCTATATAAAACACTGGTTATTGCGCTACAGTTACAATCACATGTCTATATCCCCAAACTCCCAGGAGCATACTCGGGGGGCAGATAAATAGAGCTAACAATATGGCTATTATTTTGTAAACAAATCACAATCTCAATATTTACTATTTACTTTTTGGTTTCAAAGGCTTAACTTTAGAGGGCGAATAAAAAAATAATACTAAGAGGAATTTATATGTCATTTGTTAATGCTATTGCCCTTTTATACAACCCGCAGCAAGAATGGCATAAAATTGCCGACAAAAAAGAATCAATCAGTGAGATTTATCTTCGTTTTCTGATTTTTTTCGCCCTCATTCCGCCAGCTTCGGCATTTATTGGCAGTACCTACATTGGCTGGAGCATTGCTGGCGGCGAAACTCATCGACTCACTACGGAAAGCGCGCTGTATATTTCTATTGCAGCTTACATAGCAATTCTAACGGCAGTTGCGGTTATTGCTGGTTTCGTTCATTTAATGGCCAAAACCTATGGCACCGATCCCAGATACAGACGCTGTTTAAAACTAACCGCTTATAGTTTTACACCCATGTTTGCTGCCGGAGTTCTTGCCAGCTTCCCAATTTTATGGCTAGACATGCTTATTTCACTCGTTGCTATTGCCATGTCAGTCAATCTACTTTATAAAGGCGTTCCCGTAGTAATGGAAATTAATCCCGAAAAAGGCTTTTTATTTGCCAGTTCTATTCTGACTGTCTGCATGGTAAGCCTGGTGGGAATGGTCGCTATTACCATTGTTTTCTGGGGCTCAGGATTGTCACCCATTTTTACCTCTTAATCGCAAGGCTTCTTAGCGCTAAGGGTAATCATGCAGGTAAAATGCCAATGCACCGGTTGCTCTTAGTTATTTACAGAGGCTTAACTAATTGGATGTTATCTATTGGTTAATACCACTCTCGATAGTGATATTAATAATTGCCGTTATCATATTATTCTGGGCTGTTCGCTCAGGACAGTTTCAAGACCTGGACTCCGCTGCAGTTGAAATTTTATTTGACGATGATACTCCCGCACAATCATCAACAATAACGAATAAACCGCAAGCACCTCATCAACCCAGGGCAAAAACCGACAGTACTCACAAGCATTCGGGCAAAGACAAATCATGACCGAAATAACCCTTATTAGTGCATTTGTTCTAGGACTCATGGGCTCTGGTCACTGTATGGCTATGTGTGGCGGGATTATCAGTAGCCTTTCTATGGCGACAGGCAATCATAACAAATGGCTTGTTATTTCTGTTTACCAGTTTGGCAGAATTTTCAGCTATACACTTTTTGGCTTCGTCGCTGGCTGGCTGGGAGGCAATGTCGAAAAACTGTCAATGCTGCCTGTATTAAAAATATTGTCAGGTACCTTATTGATTTTAATGGGGTTTTATATTAGCCGGGTTTGGATGATTATTACCTATATGGAAAAGTTGGGGAAATTAGTCTGGAATCAGATAAGTCCACTTAGCAAACATCTGCTACCGGTAAAATCTGCCAGACAGGCAATGTTACTAGGCGCATTGTGGGGCTGGTTACCCTGTGGACTTGTCTATACTGCTCTCGGCTATTCACTGACAACAGCTAGCCCCGCTTATAGTAGTTTATTTATGCTGGCATTTGGACTAGGCACACTACCAGCGACAATCACTGCTGGCGCAGCAAGTACGTTGTTGAAGAAGTGGCTAAACCTTAAGGCTGTTCGACTCCTTACCGGATTTCTATTTATTCTCTATGGAAGTTACACACTGTATACCATCGTTCAAACGGGAGAAATGCCGCACCATCACCATCACTAAACTGGATAAATTAATACACTTTTGGTAGTATTCCCGCCCTTTTACGCAGGTTCAAAGAATAATGAGTCTGTAGATATCTAATAATATTGACCCGGAATCAGTATGATTAATAAAAACTTTACCCCAGAGTTACTGGCACCCGCCGGTTCCTTAAAACATATGCGATATGCTTTTGCTTATGGCGCAGACGCAGTTTATGCCGGTTTACCCCGTTATAGCCTGCGAGTACGTAATAATAGCTTTAACCTTGAAAACCTCGGTATCGGTATTAAAGAAGCAAAAGCTCAGAATAAACAATTTTTTGTTGCCGCCAACCTGGCACCACATAACAGTAAGGTAAAAACTTTTCTCAAAGATATTGAACCAATCATCAAAATGAATCCTGACGCATTAATCATGTCAGACCCGGGATTAATGATGATGGTCAGAGAAAAATGGCCAGAAGCAATTATTCATCTGTCTGTACAAATGAACACAGTCAACTACGCCGCTGTAAAATTCTGGCAATCAATGGGTGTTAAGCGCGTCATTTTATCCCGTGAACTATCACTTGAAGAAGTTGCAGAAATTCGTCAACAATGTCCTGATATTGAACTTGAAGTATTTGTACACGGCGCACTTTGTATCGCCTATTCTGGTCGCTGCTTACTTTCAGGCTACTTTAACCATCGAGATCCTAATCAGGGAACCTGCACTAATGCCTGTCGTTGGGGATATGATGTTCATGAAGCTCAACAGCAAAATAATGGTGACATACAGCTCGCTAAACCTGCGCCTCAGTTAGGCATTGGTGATAACAGCGAAAAACTCGTACTACTCGAAGAAAAACAACGCCCCGGCGAGTACATGCCAATGTACGAAGACGAACACGGCACTTATATCTTTAATTCAAAAGATCTCAGAGCGATTCAGCATGTTGCAAAACTGGTAGAACTTGGAGTCGACTGCCTGAAAATTGAAGGCCGCACCAAATCTCATTTTTATGCTGCCAGAACCGCTCAGGTATACCGTCAGGCTATTGATGATGCCGTTGCCAATAAACCATTTGATATGAAATTGATGGATACTCTGCAAGGCATGGCAAACCGTGGTTACACCGAAGGATTTTTCAGGCGTCATGTCCATGATGACTACCAGAATTACCTGAATGGCAGTCCAGAAAGACATAACCAGTTGTTTGTCGGTGAAGTTATAAATTCTCGTGAGAATGAGGTTTTTGTCGAAGTTAAAAATCGCTTTCAGATTGGAGACTCTCTGATCTTTATGTCACCACAAGGCGATCAGAAAATGGAGTTAACTCAGATGACTAATCAGTACGGTGGAGACATGATAGTTGCTCCCGGTTCTGGACATCAGGTATGGATTAATAAACCAGAAGGTTTCCTGCCGGAAATGGGACTTATTGTTAAAGAAATGGCCCAATCGCAACAAGTTTGATCAACCAGTCTCAAAACGAAACTCTGGCTGCATAAAATAAATCAGAGCCGCGAATATTCGCAGCCCTGATTTTCTGATAAAGAATAACTAATCAGTTTATAGTTTATAACCAAACATCAACCAGACTTTATCACGTGATGCATAAGCTGCTTCGTTATCACTGCTAAAATCAGCATACTTTAGCAAAACAGACAGCCGCTTATTAACTTTAGTCGATACCGATAAATCAAGTTCAGTACCTAAGTCCACGCCTGTTTCTTCTGTCGCAAAGTCATGATAAACCGCCTTAAATTTAAACCCGTTCACCATATAAGAACCATTGACATTAATGTCTTCGATTCCAGCGACTGGAGTCGCTAAAAATACATCAGCCCAACCTTGAAATTTGTGCAAGGTAGCCAGAGAAGTAGTAAAACCTTGTCCACCTTCAGTGTCTCCGCCTAATACTTCATAACCAATACCCACAGAGAATGCTTTTTGCTTATAGGCACCTTCTAACAGAAAATAATCAGCACTGTAGTCATTAGGATTATCACCGTTGTCAGACTGAGACGCATACTCTACCGCATAAGCAATTGAGTCTATTTTTCCCGCGTAACGAACGCCAAATGTAGTATTCGATGCAGCTAAAGCAGTCTCATTATCAATGGTTAAGAAATAAGCTGACAGCTTACCATTTCCCAGGTTACTCAATTCCATATTGGCCAGTTGCGTATTATGTGAGTGCCGCCCCGCTGGTACACTTTCACCAAAAATCCGATTCGCTCTAAAGATATGCGCAGCGGTTAACTTTAGATCTTTTGTGAAATTACCGTTAAAAGTAAAGCTATCATAAGTTTGTTCATTTTGACGCCAACCAACTCCACCAACAAAACGTTGATTACCCACTAATATACGTTGACGACCATAAGCACCATTATATTTGTCAACCGAATAACGAAGGTAAGCCTGATTCACTTCTGTACCTTCAGGATCCGCAATAACAGCATACTGGCTCTTATCTGGTGTTGTGCCCGCCCCAGCGTTGTAATCGTCCATCCCAATTGCAGTAACGTCATCAAATTCGATCACAGAATCGAACCCTCGAGTCCAGTCAGTTTTAATAGTTGCGCGGGTTCTCAGTGTTGAAGCTTCAGCTTTTTCAAGCGGTCCTTCCTGATCAACCAGCTCAATTCGATATCGAAAACTTAAATCAACATCTGTTGATATTTTATCCTCTCCGCCACTGGCGTTTACATTTAAAGCTATACCTGAAGATAAAGCAGTTAATACACAAATTGCTATTTTCGATTTACAATGCATTTTCATAGTTCTTCCCCTGCCAGGAATAAATTTCAAAATTTAAATTCTTAATTCACCTCAATGAGGCAAAACCTAATTTACGCTATTCATAAATTACATTGTTGATCCAAATCAACCAGAATTGCTCAAATAAGGCTATATTATCCACATAAAGTAATATCTTAATATGGCCTGATCACACCGTTTTATAAAGTCAGCAAAGCAAAATAATATTGTCTGGTCTTTAAATTTGCTTTTAGCGTGTGATAGACCAAAAGAGTATAGTCATAAAAACAGAGTGTTATGACTATAACGTTGTAATTTCCGTTTAGGAAATTGTTAATAATGACTGTTTGTTGTATTATTCAACACTGAGTTAATGTCCAATCAGACTCATTAGTGGAATCTGAAAGGTAACATGACTCTCTCCGAGCTTCGTCAAACTAAGTCTTATACAGATAAGTTGATGTCGCCGCAGTTTAACTGCCAGGGTTACGTAAGAAATTACTTAGCCTCCCGTATTTGGAAAGGAGCTAAAATTTGAACAACCAACTGATCGACTCACAAGGTCGACATTTTCCCTATTTACGCTTATCTATCACTGATATGTGTAATTATTCGTGCCAATATTGTCTTCCTGATGGCTATCAATGCGATACCAGAAAAGACTACCTGTCTATCACAGAGATTCATCATCTGATCACTGCTTTTGCAGCGCTGGGTACGTGGAAAATAAGACTCACTGGTGGAGAACCAACTTTACGGCGCGATCTTACCGACATTATTAAAACAATCAAATCGATACCCGGTATTCGTCAAATTGCAATGACAACAAACGGGTACAAACTAAAACAGCGTGTTTCAGGCTGGGTCGATGCCGGACTAACCCACCTTAATGCTAGTGTAGATACATTAGACCCAAGGTTATTTAATAGCCTGACTGGTCATGACCGCCTGACCGAAATTCTGGAAGGTATCGACCACGCGTTAACACTGCCCCTTAAAAAAATAAAACTGAATGCGGTATTGTTGAAAAAAGTTAACTCTCACCTTTTCAGAGAGTATGCACGATTACTCAAAAATAAAAAACTGAGTATGCGATTTATTGAATTAATGCAAACCGGCGACAATTACGAATATTTCAAAAAATATCACGTCTCTGCACAAGTACTAAAAAACTTTTTACTTTCTGAAGGCTGGAGCGAAAAATTAAAAGATATTGGTTCTGGTCCTGCGTTGGAATATATTCACCCAGAATATGAAGGGTCTTTTGGCGTGATATCTCCTTACTCAAAAGATTTTTGTAAAAGCTGCAATCGACTTCGTGTTTCTTCTACTGGCGATTTTCATTTGTGCTTATTTGGAGAACAAGGTTATTCGATCAGACACCTGCTACAACACAGTTCACAACAGGAAGAACTCCAATCGAGACTTTGCCAGTTACTTAACAAGAAAAATGACAAGCATTTTCTACATGATGGTAATACAGGTATCACTCCTCACCTCGCCTCTGTAGGTGGATAATGATAACAAGCAGACAACTTTAACCTGATTAAAAATCAGAAAATCTGGATGGCCAGGATGAACGATAACAAAACCAATCGATATACTGAAAACTACATGATTAACTTTTCCAGGGCGATGGAAATTGTAACTGACAAAACACCCTGCATGACCACTGAAAAGGTTAGCCTGACGGAACTTAAAGGAAGAGTTCTTGCTGAAGACATTACAAGCCGGGCGACCATTCCTGCTTTTGATAACTCTGCAATGGATGGATACGCGGTTAACTCATCAGACCTGGAGCTTGCCAGCAAAGAAAATCCAGTTTACCTGGAACTTATCGGTTTAACTGCAGCGGGTGATAGTGTTAAAAATAATTCCAGCAAACTTGAAACGAAAGGAAAAGCCTGGAAAATTATGACCGGCGCGCCAGTTGCTGAAGGATTTGACAGCATTATTCCTGTTGAAAATACTTCCCTGGAAACCAACTCTTCATCAGGTTTAAAACAGGTCAGTTGTTATTCGTCCGCAACAACTGGCGCACATATTCGTAAAGCAGGAGAAGATTTCAAAGAACATTGTAAAATATTATCTGCTGGCACCATTATCAATAGCAACAGTATCACGGTACTTGCCGCCCAGGGTGTTCCCAACGCTTCAGTACGCCAAAAAATAAACATTACACTATTCTCTACGGGGAAAGAACTGGTCGATAATCCTGAGCAACCTTTAAAACCCGGACAAATCAGAAATTCAAACCGCCCTTTTATTCTAGACTGGTTATCTCAGTTACCGGTTAATATTCATGATGCAGGTACCAACGACGATAATGTCGAAAAATTTGAAGCCGATCTGCAATCAGAGCTGGACAAAAATACGCAGATTATTATCAGTAGCGGCGCAGTGTCCATGGGAGATTTTGATTTTATCCCACAAACCATCACCAAACTGGGTGGTGAAATAATTTTTCATAAATTAAAAATCAGACCAGGAAAACCACTGCTATTTGCAAAATTCCCCAACGGAAGTCTTTATTTTGGTTTGCCAGGCAACCCAATTTCATCAATTATTGGCTTAAGGTTTTTTGTATCACATGCTATCAGAAAACTACTCGATCTTCCTCAGGAAAATGCAGTCAGTGCAATCGTTAAGAATAGCTATCAGAAAAAAAAGGGCGTCCGCTGCATACTCAAAGCTAGCGCTCAGATTAACGCCAATGCACAGCAAGAAATTTCGATACTCGACGGTCAACAGTCTTTCAAAATAAATCCACTGTTAAAGGCAAATGGCTGGGCAATAATTACAGAAGACCTTGAAAAGGTTGATGCCGGAGACTTAATCCATTTTTATCCTTCTTCAATGCTTTGGGAATAAATATTCATGTATATCAGAATACAACAACAACAAATTCGCTATAGAATTTCTCGGCACGAAGCAGAACAGTTATTAAAGGATGTGAAGCTTTCTGAATCTGTTCAACTATCATCCTCCGTTGAATTGAACTACTCTATAAAAGCAACGACAACTTCAAGTCAATTTGAATATATTGCAGACGAAAACAGACTAGCGCTATCGATTAATAAAGATGAGCTGATTGATGAAATTCAGCATCGACCTTCAAAGAAAGGAATGATTATTCCTGGCACACAAACAGAAACTGATAATTTGACTGTTTATCTGGAGGTCGATATTAAAAAGCACTGACTCTCTGGCGCTGATATCAATATTCAGGTAAAGGGATTTTTCTCTCTGAAGGTAGCGACTGACATTGCGATCGAGAGTAAAATAATAGAGTTAAAAAATACCGGGACAATCACAAAGTAATATCCTAGCTCATGAACAGTCTCCCCTCCAATAACGGCAGTAACCGCCGTTGCCCCGCCTGGAGGATGCATACTACCCGTATGATGCATGATAAACATGGAAACTCCAATCGCCATAGATGAAGCCAGCACAGGATTAGCAATCAGTTTATAAAAGGTAATACCGACCAATGCAGAAATCAGATGTCCGGCAACAATTGGCCAGGGTTGTGACACAGGGCTGTGTGGTATTCCAAAGATTAGCATTGCTGAAGCGCCCGTTGATGCCAGCACCATCGGCATATCTTCTGCTACCAGTATATGATTACTAAAAAATGAAGCCAGCAAAGTGGCTATAAATGCGCCTACAATAGAGATATAAACTTCCTTGCTGGACATTGTTTTCATTGGCATTAACTTCTTTCCTTGTAAAATCAGTCATGTTGATTTTGTATCAATCAAAGTCAGCGAGCCGGTGTGTTCCACCGAAAATTTAACTATCAACGTTTGAGTATATCGAACTATAACCAATAAATACAACTACCGGTTTCAACCCGGCAATTTGAAACGATGTCATCAATCAAGTCTTGATAAAGCCATTTCTTTTTAAGACATTATAAATTCTCTTCGATATTCGAGATAACTGATTAATCTCACCAAGGTTGGGTACCTGCCCCCGATCAAGCTTTGCCTGCCAGTCACATAGCTGATCATCCAGAAATTCTAGCAGCTTCTTTGAACATCCCTGACAGGGTCCGGAACAAATGGTCGATTCAGGAATATCAAAAGGTATATTTTTTCTAACTTCGTCAATAAGATGCTGCATTGCACATCGTGTTGTCTTTCTCATCGCGTTGTATTTTTCATCACAATGCCCCGCTGCTCAGCATCTTCAAGGAGTTTAGGTATATATTTTATGAATCATGAAAAAAGTACATACAGCAGCAATAACGTCAACAACCAGAAACCTGAGATAATCTGCCAGAATAATGTCTGACTCTTATCTTTTTTATAAGAAGGATCATCGAGAAGAAAATCTGGGTTAGGGTTATGAACATCAGTTAAAAATTCTTCTATAGTTAAATAGCGATTACTTAACTCAAATGCAACGCCACGCTCCAGAGCTCGGTCAAACCATAATGGGATGACTGGATTAAACTGATTAGCAGAACGATATCTTAAACGGTCATAATCATGCCAGGACTGACATTCTTCAATGCCCTCACCATAAGGTAACTGACCAGTAAATATTTCATAAGTGATGGTTGATAACGCATAGAGATCTCCCTGAATTCCTGAATTTTTTCCCATCAGATATTGGGGATCTGAATATGAAGCCGTGCCCAACACTCCTTCATGTATGAGCGGCCTGAAGACCTCTGCAACCCCGGCAATATAAACGGAACCAAAGTCGACTATTTTTACTTTTCCTTCGGGGCTCAACATAATATTTCCAGGCTTGAGATCCTGGTGAATTGTTTCCTGTTCATGGAAAGCTTTAATTCCTGCGGCTATTTGCTCAATGATTTTTATGGCTACCGCAGGTTTTGGAAAAGGATTTAATTTGATCCAGTTTTCCAGGGTTTCACCGTGAACATACTCCATTAAATAGTATAAAAAATTACGCTTTGATTTTTGTGCAAGCGTTTTAACGACATTGGGGCTATCCACCCTTTTGCCTATCCACTCTTCCTGGATAAAGCGATCAATATAAGCGATATCTCGCTCATAATTGACAGATGGCGTTTTCATCACCGACTGCTCACCGGTTTCTTCATTTTCAACCAGATATAATTGACTTCGGCTACTGGCAAATAGTTCTCGCTTTATCAAATATCCGTCTATACGCATGCCAACCCCTAACTCTGGCGGAAAAGGCAGGCGGGTTAACCGGGTATTATAATCATCCAGACTTTCTTCAGGGAGCTGTTCAACTTCAACCACTATGCAACTGATATTATCGTCGCTTCCCATTTTTACGGCATGATTGACCAGCGCATCTGATTTTTGTTGTGCCGTCATCTGACTATTAAGCGTCTTGACCAGTAGTTCATCAGGTACAAAGTCATGAACACCATCACTGGTTAATAACACCTGGTCTTCCTTTTTAAGTGACAGCTTCGAATAGTCGATATTTAAACTGCTATCCATACCTACTGCTCTGGCCAGAATATTTCTTCCTTTACCAATTAACGCTGTGTGATCACGCGTAACCTGTCTTAGTTCTTCACTATTATAATGATAAATACGACTATCACCGGCATGAAAAATATGGGCTATATGAGACTTGATCACCATTCCACTGAAAGTACATAGATAACCTTTATTTTCACTAACAAACTCATGACTTTTACGAAATAATTTCAGATTTATTGCTGTCAGTATTTTTTGTCCAGCGTGACTGACAGACCAGGTATCTGGTGTTTGAAAATAATCTTCAATAAAATTTGTAACTGCAGTGTAACTAGCTTCCTTTCCCGCCTCAGCACTACTAACACCATCTGCCAATGCTACGGCAACACCTTTATTTTCAAGTTGATAAAGACTTTGAGGGATCTGGCTAGCAACATAATCTTCATTATTATCTTTTATACCTTTAATAGAAGACTGACCAATCTGTACCGATAGCACTGAAGTATGAGCAGGTGATGAATTTTTGGTATTCAGTGTATTATGGGTATTCGATGTATTATGGGTATTCAATGCCTGAAATTCTGACTGACTTGTTTTAACAGAACAATCTATTTTATTTTCTGTACTGACCGCTTTAACAGATTGTTTATCCTCACTCATCACTCAATCTCATTTTTATAAAATAGTCTTAGCAAAGAGCCTCTACAGTAGAGGCTCTTTATTCAGCTGAACTTAATTTGGCCCTCTTAACTTATTCTACGTCAATTAAGTGCACACTGCCATCTGGCATCACTTCTGCCATTTGCCCTTTTGGCTCTTCAATAAACCAGCAGAAAAAGAAAATGACTGCTGCAGAAGCCGATATGACATAAAAGAAAGTACTGTAATCTACAAATGAGAGCACAGTAAGATAGGTAACGGCTCCCACATTTCCATAAGCTCCGGCCATTCCTGCAATTTGCCCGGTCATTCGACGTTTAACCAGAGGAACAATTGCAAAAACCGCACCTTCACCAGCTTGAACAAAAAACGAACAACACATGGTTGCAATAACAGCTACAGGGATCCACCATGCACCAGTAATATTGCCCAGAACAAAATAACCCACTGCAAGACCACCAATTAACAACATTAAGCTTTTTCGGCGACCAAATTTGTCACTAAACCAACCACCAGTAGGACGAGCCACCAGATTCATAAATGCAAAACCAGAAGCTAACAATCCTGCCTTAACCGGATCAAGCCCTTCAAAGGTATCCAGAAAAAACAGCGGCAACATGGAAACAACGGCCAGCTCTGAACCAAAAGTCACAAAGTAAGCAATATCCAGTATCGCTACCTGCTTAAATTTATACTTTTCCAGATCAGAAACGCCTTTACTTAAGTTCTCCTTATTCACCTGATAAATGGCATTCGTTTGAAAGACAAACAGAACAGTCAGAGCAATCCACATAATATACATGGTCTGTGTGGTTAATAAAGCCACTCCAGAGGGAGAGAGTTTCCATGCTAATACAGCCAGAGCAATGTACATTGGAATGTTCATCAATAGATAAAAGTAAAAATCTCCTTTACTGGTAACTTCCAGTCCACCGGATTTTTTAGGTTTAAAATAAGTAGAGCCTTTAGGAGTATTGCGAGCAGCATTATAAAAGAAAATACCATATAGTCCCGCAATTACGCCTGTTAATCCTAAAGCATAACGCCAACCATCATCACCACCAAACATCAACGCAATCGTTGGCAAAGACATGGCGCCGGCTGCTGAACCAAAATTCCCCCAGCCGCCATAAATTCCTTCAGCAATTCCAACCTGTTTTGCAGGAAACCACTCCCCTACCATTCGAATGCCAATAACAAAACCAGCACCAACAAAACCTAATAAAAACCTGAAAAGTGCTAGTTGCTCGTAGCTATTAGCCATGGCGAACCCAACACAAATAAAGCTAGATATAATAAGTAAGCTACTATAAATAACTCTTGGACCAAATTTATCAACCAGTATTCCAATGGCAATTCGGGCTGGAATCGTCAGTGCCACATTTAATATTAATAGCGCTTTAACCTGCGGAGTCGATAAATTAAATGCTTCCTTGATAAACACCATTAACGGTGCATGAGAAAACCAGACTACAAAAGTTAAGAAAAAGGCAAACCAGGTAATATGGAGTGTTTTAATCTTTGGATCTTTAAGATTCAGGATATTCAGTTTACCATCACTAGACATACTATCTCCCCACATGTTGTTACATGTATTCTAT
>JADGFG010000078.1 GCA_016743995.1 Kangiellaceae bacterium
TTTCAGCCTGACTATTTTTGAGAATACAAATTTTTAAAAAACTAAGTGCCACAAAAAGTCGATTATGAGAGCCATCGTAGTCGGTATAATTCCAAGATTGTACAACGATCTCTTCGCTGCAGTTGCCTTCATCCCCGAAGTGTGTCCAGTCGGCAGTATCGACATTTCTAAAATCGGTTTGAGAGGACACTATGTTATGCTCATCGGGGTCGTCTGGAATAACGGGTAAGCGCATGGTTAACTCGGCATCTTCAAAGGCGAAGGAGACAATGTCTCCATCCTTAAATTCCGGTCCGCTTATTGATTCAGGTAAAATCATTTAGGCTCCCTAATTGGATGAAAGTAGTAAATCTACAAAGGTCTGGCTGCCGCCTCGTAAGGATTGTTGTTTTGCTAATACTGAGTTAGATGTCGAGGCTCTTGCAATGGTGTACAGACGCCAAAAATTGACTTTTAATTTTTGGCGTCTGTACACCATCATATACTCGTGATGTGAAAAATTTGACAAAGTCTTCTTTTGGTTTCTTGAACTGTTCTGATAGGACATTTTTTATTTGACTTAGATATTTTAGTTCGCCAGCGGCATCAACAACTGAATCTACATCAAATGAAGTTTTAGTTAACTTTTTAATTTCAGGTACAAGGTGTTCATCAAGATTAGCGAGGTCTAAAGTTAGAAAGGGTTTTTCATCCATTTTGTTTGGTGCATCTAAATCAGTATAAAATAGATAAAAACGGCCATTAGTTAAAATTGCGATCCTTGCATTGGTTACGGAAAAATATCGAAATAGTTGGCTGGCATGCTTTGCTGAAAGCTCCTCGCTGAATTTTTTACACTCAATAAGAATTTGAATTTCATCATCCTTCATTAGTGCATAATCTACTTTTTCACCCTTTTTTGTTCCCATGTCAGCAGAAAACTCTGGGATAACTTCATTTGGGTCAAATACATCATAACCAAGTACACTGTGCAAAAAAGGCATTACCAGTGCATTTTTGGTAGCCTCTTCTGTTACTAAACCACCTGAAACCTGCGAAAGTTTCTTTGATAAACTCTGAAGTCTTTCAATAAAATCCATGACTCGCTCTTGTATTTTTTGTTTAGTGTTTACAACATATCACAATCACAAAAATATAGATTTTTTTTACATTTATATCGCTTAAGGAGATTGGGTTGTGCATGTTTGAGAATCCTCACTTTAAGAATGGAAGAAGTGTGCAATTAGTTAATGGTGTTATGAATAAAATCCACCTAAATGGAGAGTGACAGAGATAAGTTAAAAGCGACACCATGCTGCCATGACAAGTAAGGAGCTGGGGATAATGTGTTGTACAATAAAAATGGTTTCGATATGATTACCAGCGATACCATGACTCACTCGACTTGAGAATGAATTTTGTTGGCTTTCAACTCTGCTTTCGGCCTTGAGCTAGCGCAGTATAAAACTTAGCTGGTTAGGTATTAAGAACAGTTATTTAGACAATCCACAATCCGCTACTCCCATAAGAAATACAATCAACAATAGCTAGAATATCTCTGCCATGAATTATTTAAGGGTACTCCAATAATTCCAACTATTGGTTTTCTGTAGGCTATTACTTCATAAGATCGAAGGTAGAACCCTGATGATTTCACCTTATTGCTCTGATTTCCACCTAACAAAGTAATGATTCCCGATGTTGCTGACTGATAGAAACCGACGTGATATCCAGTAGAGCTTCCGGTACTCTTATCAGAATTTTTATTCTTTCGCTTGATCACTGTAACTGCTCCTTTAAAAGGTATTTTAACTTCAAGCCCCCAAGTGGCCCAGCTTTTTGCTAACGCATTATCAGTACCTTTTATGCCCGATTGCGCCATCACCCAATTCACGAATGAGGAACACCACGGAATTTCATCTGTCTTTGCTCCCAGAGTCGTTGTGCTGTGGTACTCGATAATTCGTTTATTGTGCTTGTTAGCTTCACTAATTTCCGTAATACCAAGTTCTGCTAGAGCGACATCATACCAGGGAGCCATTTGTGTAACTATTACTGGGGGGGCCGTTTTTTTGGGTTTAACTCCCAAAGCAATCCAGGTATTCTTTCCCGCTATACCATCATTGGTCAGTTTTTTGTCTTTCTGAAACCGAATTAGTGCTTCTTTTGTTTTAGCTCCGAAATGTCCATCTGCTTTTAGCTTAGGGCTTGGCTTTAACATTCGATTAAGCAACAATTGCAGCTTAATCACATTGCTTCCTTTATCTCCAATTCTCAAAGTTAACATCATTACTCCTTATCTTTTTTCAGATTAATCATTTCCAGATTATTAAGGTCCATATAAATTGTTGAAAGCTTCCACTTTCCGTTGTTCTTTTTAAAAATAAAATCATGAAAATTGATTTCTTTTACATCACCACTTTCAGGAAAACTAATTGGTGTCATGATCAATCCACGATAGGTAGTCTGAAAGCTCTCTCCGGCAATCGATATAATCGCTTCCAGCTCAAGTAAGTGAGGAAAAATTCGAATAAATTCTTGTTTGTTAACTTGAATTTCACCTTCAAAATCAAGTTGACCACGAAAGGTAAATGGGAATTCTGTGAGGTTTGATACATATCTCCAGTCGTCACTCTCAACAGCTTTCGAGAAAACTTCGTAAAACTGCGTTACATTAGTGAAGTCAGATGCCTTATGTTCAACTGTTTTATTTTGAATTACGGTTGAAGTAGTACTTTCCGTATTTGAAATATGCTTTTCAGAATCCTGTGCCAAATTATTGCTACAACTAGCACTACTCCATACTAGTATCAGGACACTGCAATATTTTTTAACTTGCTCCAAAGCACTTTTCATTTTCCATTCCTATTAAGACTCTATGGCATCCATACTTATAGCAAAATAACATTATTCATGCAACGACCATCACGCAAAGTATTTACAATTTTTGACCGCCCATGATTGGTGCTGACAATTGGCTTAATTGTCACCTTTCCGTATGCATTACCACACAGGAGCGTGGGAACGAGGAAGTCTTTTTTAAAAATCAGAGAGCCGTTTGTTTTTCGGCAAGCTCTTTGATAATCGCACGCGCCTCTGGCGAGTATTCAATATGGACATAGGAAAGTAAATCATCAAATAGCTCTAAACCTAAAGCACGCCAGAACTCATAGCTGTAGGGGTTTTTCGGAGCAGATTCTCCGAAATAGTGGTAGGAGCCAAAATTTAAGGCAATTCGTAAGGTAAACAGCTTATTGAGGGGGAGGAAGGCCGTTAACGTGGGGAAGTCTTTACTCGACCCCATATCAAGTTGAGCTTGCAGACCATCCAGGGTCTCTTTTTTGACGGTTTTAGCAAAATAATTATTACTCAGAGTTGGCCAGTCAGGACGATCTTCTGGCTCATCATCTTCAGGATCATGCAGGAGTTGCGTATAATGATTGATGAACGTTTCTGAATTTAAATTCAGTAAGCTATCAGTTTCACTTTGGCTATTTTTGAGAATACAAATTTTCAAAAAACTAAGCGCCACAAAAAGTCGATTATGGGAACCGTCGAAATCGGAATAATTCCATGATTGTACTACGATTTGCTCGCTGCAGTTACCTTCATCCCCGTAGTGAGACCAGTCAGTAGTATTGACATTTCGAAAATCAGTTTGAGAAGACACGATATTATGTTCGTCGGGGTCGTCAGGAATAATGGGTAAGCGCATGGTTAATTCAGCGTCTTCAAAAGTGAAGGAGACAATGTCTCCATCTTTAAATTCTGGTCCGCTTATTGATTCAGGTAAAATCATTGAGTTTCCTTGCTGGATGAAATCAGTCAATTGATAAAAGTCTGGCTACCGCCACGTAAGGATTAATCTGGTTCCCATGCTCCTGCGTGGGAATCCATACCTTACTCAACCGTCACCTTTCCGCATGCATTAGCACGCAGGAGCGTGGGAACGAGGAAGTCTTTTTTAAAAATCAGAGAGCCGTTTGTTTTTCTGCAAGCTCTTTGATAATCGCACGCGCCTCTGGCGAGTATTCAATATGGACATAGGAGAGCAAATCATCAAACAGTTCTAAACCTAAAGCGCGCCAGAACTCATAGCTGTAGGGGTTTTTCGGAGCGGATTCTCCGAAATAGTGGTAGGAGCCAAAATCAAAAGCAATTTGCAGGCTAAACTGCTTATTGAGAGGGAAAAAGGCCATCAACGTAGGAAATTCATCACACGAGCCAGAATCAAGTTGAGCTTGTAGACCATCCAGAACCTCTTTTTTGACGGTTTTGGCAAAATAATTATTACTCAGGGTTGGCCAGTCAGGACGATTTTCTGGCTCATCATCGTCAGGGTCATGCAGGCTTTGTGTATAGTGGGCTGTGAATGTTTTTGAATTTAAGTTCAGCAAACTATCTGTTTCAGCCTGACTATTCTTGAGAATACAAATTTTTAAAAAACTAAGTGCAACAAAAAGGCGATTATGGGAGCCGTCGTAATCGGTATAATTCCATGATTGTACAATGATTTTTTTGCTACAGTTGCCTTCATCTCCGTAATGTGACCAGTTAGTTGTATCGACATTTCGAAAGTCAGTTTGTGAGGACACAGTATTATGTTCGCCGGGGTCGTCTGGAATAATGGGCAAGCGCATGGTTAACTCAGCGTCTTCAAAAGTGAAGGAGACAATGTCCCCATCCTTAAATTCTGGTCCGCTTATTGATTCAGGTAAAATCATTTAGGCTCCCTTATTGGATGAAAGTAGCAAATCTACAAAGGTCTGGCTGCCGCCTCGTAAGGATTGTTGCTTTGATAATACTGAATTAGAAGTTGAGGTTTTTGCAATACCAAGACCTTCTATTTGTTGTTTAAGGTAGCGCCGCGTAATGTCATCATATCCATTCACTCTGGGAAGCCCCCCAATAACCTGTACCAGTTTTTGATTGTGGCTGGCCATTGCCAGTAATGCAGTCCTGTCCTGCGTGTTGTCAAGTTCGTAGTCAATAAACTCACCTTCTAGTCTGGCATTTTTTTGAGTTAAATCTTGTAAAAGCGCGGGCAGGTTAGCCCTTGCATTGTAAAATTTAAAACTATGTGTTTCCAGTGAGTTTGGGATTGCCTTAACTGCGTGGGCCAGTAAGGCCGCGCCTTCACCTTCCGCAATCCAGCTTACTTTTCGTTTTTGGTTGTCCTTAATGGTTTTTTCCAGTTCTTTGGCGAGCTTTTTGGTAGAGCTGGTTAACCGGTTCTTTTTCCAGATACCTAAATCTTCTGCAACACTGTCTGGACAGTAAAACAGGGGGACATCTTCTTGTTTACTAATTATTTCTGCGTTTTCACGAGCTTTCGGCAAACTGTTTGTAGCACCACTGATAACGACTGTTTTTCCTTCGAGATTCGAACTCTCTACCTTGGTGAATTTTGAAGCTCCCTTTTTCTCGTATAATCCCCCAACCGTTTTTTTACCCCCTCTTAAAATCTGTATCTCCGAAATATAAACCGTCGGACATTTATCCTCATCTTTTTGATGGATATGGTAAAAAGCACGTACAGAGCTTGTATTTAGCGGCCTTTCTCTTCGGTTCTCCCGATAAGCACTCATTGCTTTTTGTATTTCGAGGTTTTTTTTCTGGCCTTGAATCTCCCTCTGGGAGGTACCAGGTCGGCATTCTCTTTCTGCTACAGGGAAAGGAAAAGAGTGGCTTGTTGCGATGATTTTCAGGCTTTCTATATCACGAATAACCGATTGACCCAGGGAAGATGCTGGGTCTACGGCACTGAAAAAATCAAGAAACAGGTCGGTATGAATTTTTACAGGTCTGCCGGAGCGTCCCATGGTATTTTTTGAAAAGAAAATGTATCCGCCAATATCTTTAATGTGGGAGGATGAGTTGTGTAAAAACATGAATTATCACGTCCTTGATGATTGGGTTGGTCAGATATAATAGGATATGGGTTTATAAAAATCAATAGTGGGTTGCAAACAATGCAGATTACTACTCACTACTTATTATTTACCACTTACCACTTACCACTTACCACTTACCACTTACCACTTACCACTTACCACTTACGAGAAAGTATTACGTGAGGCTCTTCTTTTCCTGTTTGCAAAAAAACTACTCGATATCCCTGTCTTTAATTTGTGTTACATATTTCTTGTCGGAAACTCTAATGTGATTTAATTTCTCCAGATAATAAAAAAGGCGCTAAAAGCGCCTTTTGTTTCCTTATTTTCTGTCAGCTTAACTCATATTGGCTTTCAGTTTGTTCATTGCATTTTTTTCTAACTGACGAATTCTTTCTGCTGAAACTTCATATTGATTAGCCAGTTCCTGCAAAGTCGATTTTTCATCAGCCAGCCAACGCGCATTAAGAATTGCCTGACTGCGATCATCCAGTGTCTTCAGAGCATTCATCAGTTTTGTCTGATGGTGATCGGCCCAGTTTTCCTGTTCGACGGTATCCGCAGGGTCACTGTTTTCTGATTCCAGATAAGCGGCTGGCGCAAAACTGGTTTCTTCATCGGCATCATTAGGTAAATCATAGCCGGTATCGCGAGAGTTTAAACGACTCTCCATGCGACGTACTTCGATTTCTGAAACATTTAAATCATCGGCAACGGCTTTAATTTCATCATTGTTTAACCAGTTAAGGCTTTTTTTAGCACTTCTTAAATTAAAGAAGAGTTTACGTTGGGCCTTGGTGGTTGCAACTTTGACAATTCTCCAGTTTTTAAGCACAAATTCGTGAATTTCTGCTTTAATCCAGTGAACCGCAAATGAAACCAGACGTACACCAACTTCCGGGTCGAAACGTTTTACGGCTTTCATCAGACCGACATTGCCTTCCTGAATAAGATCAGCTTGCGGCAGGCCATAACCTTTATAGCTGCGTGCAATATGGACAACAAAACGTAAGTGCGAAAGAATTAATTCTCTAACTGCATTTAAATCGCCACTGTCTTTGTAGCGAACAGCAAGTTCTTTTTCATTCTCTGGCGATAACACAGGCACAGAATGAATGGCAGTAATATAGGATTCTATATTACCCTGAGGCACTGACATGGCGATTGTCGCTAACGCTTTACTCATTTCACTATTCCTCTTGCTATAAATTCTCATCAACCGGCGGACAAAATCGAAGCAAGTATCAGTTGTTTTACATTTCCATCTGATTTATAACAGATATATCGTCAAAATCAAGTGGCAACTCCAGATATTGCCGGCCAGTTTAACATTCCAGTATAAAGAGTGCTAACTATTTGGCGTTTTCATTAGTTAAGAGTCTTAAAATCAGTAAAAGTTTCCATTAGAAACACTTTGTTACAGCTTAGCAGGGTTCAGGTTAATATCTTGTAGCGCGATAAAACTCTATTGAATTCAAAAACTTAAATTATAAGGAAGGAGCGTTTGTGAGATTTTTTAAAAAGCGGTTCTGACAGGGTTCAATCGGGCCGGAGTTAACCGAAGAATTGCATAATTTTATCAGGTGTGAGGCTTCTGTTAGCGTTAAATCAGGGGGTTTAACGCTAACTTACTGATTATCTGGGTTCAATCTGGCGAATATGGCGACCTACACTCAGCCATGAGCCCAATAGCCCGAGCCCACAACTAATCAGGATGAGCTGAAGGCTTTGAATGGCACCCAGTCCGCTTAATGAAAACTGACTCTGATAGAGACCTGCGAGGTTGGCTACTGACTCTTGTAGCCATAATAAGGAAATGTTGAGTATTAACCAGCAGGTTATGCCTGCAAACAGTCCGTACCAGAGGCCTGTATAGAGAAACGGCCGACGAATAAAGCCATCGGTCGCCCCGACCAGCTTAACCACTTCAATCTCTTCCCGGCGGTTTTGAACAGAAAGGCGGATGGTGTTTCCAACAATTAATAATACTGCTAAACCTAGTGCTATACCCAGTGCTGAAGCTGCTTTTTCGGCCAGCTGAATAATGGCATAAAGTTTTCTTACCCAGTCGAGATCCAGTTGTGCGATATCGACTTCGGGAATTCGATCAAATTCCGCAAGCATTAATTCTGATGCCTGTGGGGTGCTATGGCTGGGAGAAGGCTGGATAACCAGTACGGGTGGTAGCGGGTTACTATCCAGTTGAGACAAGGCATCGGCAAATCCAGAGCGTTGCTTAAAGTCATCAAGTGCTTGTTTTTGAGTAATCACATCAACTTTGGCAACATCGTTCTGTTGTCTTATTTCGTCTGCCAGACTGTATAATCGATTTTCTTTCAGGTCGGTTTTCAAATAGAGTGAGATTCGGCTGGCGCCATCCCAGCTTTCTGACAGTGATTTGCTATTATCGAGTAAAATTTGCAAACCAGCAGGTAGTGCGAGTGCAATGGCAATAACCAGAATGGTCATAAAATTTGAAACCGGGTTATTAAAAATTTCAGCAATACCGCGCCTGGCTTCCAGTTTATGCAGATGAGTGAGCATATTAAGGCGTGCACCAATCGTTGCACCCTGAGATAAACTGGCGCCCGTGGGCTGTTCGTTACTCATAACTGACTGCCTCATTATCAGTGGTCGCTTCAATCTGGTCAGACACCAGCTGACCCTCTTTCATCACCAGAGTCCGGTAGTGCATCTGAGCAATTAAACTCAGGTCATGAGAAGCAATTAACAGGCTCACCCCGACCTGGTTGAACTGTTCAAATAACTTCATGATTTCAGAAGATAATTCCGGATCAAGGTTACCTGTAGGCTCATCGGCAAGTAACAGTGGAGGTTTGTTAACAACGGCTCGGGCAATACCAACTCTCTGTTGCTCTCCACCGGACAACATGATGGGAGTATGCTTTTCTTTGGATAACAGGCCTACCTTGTCCAGTGCGGCTCTTACTCGTCGACCAATTTCGCGGTGAGGGTAACCGGCGATAATGAGTGGTAACGCCACATTATCAAAAACACTGCGATCAAATAATAGTCGGTGATCTTGAAATATCATACCGATATTACGCCGTACAGAAGGAATATTGCGCTTGCTGGTGCGATTAAGATTTTTATTATTGACAACAACCTGGCCAGAAGTGGCGCGTTCCATCAGGCAGATTAATTTAAGTAGTGTACTTTTCCCTGCGCCCGAATGACCGGTTAAGAATGCCATTTCTCCATCGGCCAGCTCAAAAGTGACTCTTTTCAGTGCCTCCTGGCCATTGGGATAACGTTTGGAAACTTCAGCAAACTCAATCATTACTTTACCTGGTTATTGTTGTTCTCTATTTAATCAGGCAATTATTGGGCAAAAAGAGCATCAATATAATCGCTTGCATTAAATACGCGCAAGTCCTGCTTGCTTTCTCCTACACCGATATACCGGATAGGTAATTTCATTTTATCAGCCAGTGCGAATACAACGCCACCCTTAGCTGTGCCATCCAGTTTGGTAATAGTGACACTGTTTAGCGGAACTGTTTTATTAAACTCTTGTGCCTGAACCAGTGCGTTCTGGCCTGTACAGGCATCAACGACTAACATGACTTCATGCGGGGCATTGGCATCAACTTTACCCATGACACGGGTAACCTTACCTAATTCTTCCATTAGATTGCTTTTATTATGCAGGCGTCCGGCAGTGTCGGCTATGACGACGTCTATTTTACGTGCTTTTGCTGCCTCGACCGCGTCATATATCACAGATGCACTATCTGCTCCTGTGTGCTGAGCAACAACGGGGACATTGTTGCGTTCTCCCCAGGCTTGCAGTTGTTCCACTGCGGCTGCTCTAAAGGTATCTCCGGCTGCCAGCATCACTGAGTGGCCTTTACCGATCAGCTGATGGGCCAGTTTGCCTATGGTCGTGGTTTTACCTACGCCGTTTACACCCACCATTAAAATAACAAAGGGGGTATCCTGCTCTGGAATTTGTAAAGGTTCCTGAACGGGTTGAACGATATCATTTAAAAGCTCCTTTAACCGATTCATCAGTGCCTGGGTATCTTTTAGTTCTTTACGCTCGGCTTTCTGGGTCAAATCTTCGATGATTGCGGCAGTGGTATCAACGCCCACATCAGCTATTAAGAGCAGGGTTTCGACCTCTTCCAGGACATCTTCATCGATTTCTTTCTGGCCAAACACCAGATTTGCCAGGCCTGCAGAAAATTGTGAACGTGTTTTTGAAAGGCCTGTTTTAAGACGTTGAAATAAAGAGCGTTCAGGTTGCTCATCTTTTGCATCACTTGATGACGCTGCCTCCATGTTAGCAGTTTTATCAACCGGACTCTCATTTTCTACTTGATTATCAACTGGTTGAGGTTGCTCAACGGGCTGAGTTGTTTCATCAGCTATGGGAGTGTTAGTCGAGTCCTGTTCATCGGTTTCGGCTTTTTTTTGACCAAACCAGCCAAACAGGCCACGCTTTTTTGAAGAATTATCAGACATTAAATTAATTATAATTAAAGGTAAAAACTGGCGATATGCTACCACTGATCACCCCGCTGGGGCTAGCTTTCAACAGGAGCTTTTTCTGGGGGTTGCCAGAGCTCTACCTTATTGCCTTCAGGATCAACAAACCAGCCAAAGCTACCATATTCTCCTCTTTCTATTTCTGGCATTATCAGACAACCACTGGGTTTAAGTTGTGCCAGTATGGAATCTAGATCATCGACAATCAAATTAAACATATAGGTTTGATTACCTGGAGAAAAGTAATCTGATTCCTGTTTAAAGGGAGCCCACACCTGATACCCGTACGCAGGCAGGGTTTCCTTCTTAAAATTAGCGCCATAAGGATAAGCCATTTCCATGTGGAGCCATTTCTGATACCACTTTGCGAGTGATTCAGGGTTACTGGATTTAAAGAATATGCCACCTAGTCCGAGTACTTTTGCCATAAATTACTTCCCCTTTAAATTCGGTTATCGTCGTTTATACACTTCTCGTTCTATTTTTTAGATTGTGTTGGTGTAATCATTATCCTTTTTTTTGTTGTTCTTACTGGTTAAGCTTTCTTTAGAGTTCGTTCAGTTTGCTACTAATTTGCTACTATTTGCTACTAATTGGAGGAGTGAGTGCCTTATTATATTAAACAGGGAAAAATTCCCAGAAAACGCCATGTTACCTTTTACAGAGATGATGGCGAATTATTTCGAGAGGAGCTTTTTTCCACCCACGGTTTCTCAAATATTTATTCTAATCGATACCACTATAACATGCCGACAAAAGTTTTTGGGGTTGAAGCATTAAATATTTCTCATGGCGAAGAGTGGAGTGAAAATTTAATACAGAACTACAAAATTAATACCTGTCAGAATGAAAAGAAAGGTAATTTTTTTGAGTCTCGTTGTCGGTTTCTGTTTAATGATGATGTGAGTTTATACACCGCTCTGGTCACTGAAGATACGCACCAGTTTTACCGAAATGCTTATGCCGATGAAGTGATTTTTGTGCATGAAGGTTGTGGAACATTTAAGTCTGATTATGGTGATATAGAGATATCAAAATGGGATTATATTGTCATTCCCAAAGGGACAACTTATCAATTAAAATTTGACGGTAATGAAGCGGCGCGATTATTTGTTATTGAGTCGCCTTCGATGATAACAATTCCAGCGCAGTTTAGAACAGAAACCGGTCAGTTACTGGAAAGCGCGCCCTATTGCGAAAGAGATATCAGAACGCCTGAACTGCAGGAACCAGTGGTTAAAAAAGGAGAGTTTGAGCTGATTGTCAAATACGGAGATAACTACCAGAAAAGCATGCTGGAATGGCATCCATTTGATCTGGCTGGTTGGGATGGAGCCTGTTACCCCTGGGCAATTAACATTAACGATTATGCACCCAAAGTTGGCCAGATTCATTTGCCACCAAGCGAACATCTTATTTTTTCCGCAAACAATTTTGTCGTGTGTAATTTTGTTCCTCGTTTATATGATTTTCATTCAGAGGCAATCCCTGCACCTTATTATCATACCAATATCGATAGTGAAGAAGTGCTTTATTATATTGATGGTCAGTTTATGAGCCGTACCGACATTCAACCGGGTTCATTAACCTTACATAAAAAAGGGGTACCTCATGGGCCGCAGCCAGGTAAAACAGAGGAATCGGTTGGTCAGGATGAAACTCACGAGTACGCGTTAATGGTTGACACATTTAATCCTTTGAAACTAACCGAACATTTTAAAAACTGTATGACGTCGGATTATAACCAGAGCTGGTTAGAAAATGACGTAAGCGGAGATAAATAATGGCTGAGCCAGTTAAAAACGTAAGTCAGATGAAAGAGTTAAAACAAAAAGCAAATAAAACAGACCTGCCGGGAGGGGAAAATCCGCTCAACTTACGGGGTATTCTGTTTATTGAGTTTTGTTCCAGCGATAGTCAGTTTATGCATGATGTTTTTATGGATTTTGGTTTTTCAAAACTCAGACAGTTAAAGGGAAAGCAGATTATTGATTATCAACAGAACGAGATTCATTTTTTATTAAATACAGAAAAAAAAGGATTTTCTGCCGACTTTTCACTACAGCATGGGCCTGCTGCCTCCTCTATGGGCTGGAAAGTGGAGGATGCACAGTTTGCACTTGCTGAAGCCGTTAAACGAGGTGCAAAAGTTGCCGAAGAAACTGATTTACCTTATCCGGCAATTTATGGCATTGGCGACAGTCTTATTTATTTCATTGAGCATTATGAGGGAGCTGATGCTATCTGGAACACAGATTTTGTGGCGCTGGCTAATCCAGAAGTTCAGCCATCAAAAGGATTTATCGAAATCGATCATTTAACAAATAATGTTTACAAAGGCACAATGAACTACTGGGCCGACTTTTATAAAAATATCTTTGGTTTTACTGAAATTCGCTATTTTGATATTAAAGGTGTTAAAACGGCACTGTTATCTTATGCGCTGCAAAGCCCCTGTGGCACCTTTTGTATTCCGCTTAATGAAGGTAAGGATGACAATAATAATCAAATCGATGAATACCTCGATAGTTATCATGGACCCGGTATTCAACATATTGCTTTTAGAACACGAGATATTGTTGCTTCTTGTGATGCGCTAAAAGGTTCGCATGTAGAAACCCTGGATATTGTGCCCGAATACTATGACACAATCTGGGATCGTGTTCCCTGGGTTAAGGAAGACAAAGCAAAAATTAAGGAGCACCAGATACTGGTTGATAGTCAGGCAGAGCAAACTTATTTGTTACAGATTTTTACCCGGAACCTGTTTGGGCCCATTTTTATTGAGTTGATTCAGCGAGAAAATGATAGTGGATTTGGCGAGGGGAACTTTCAGGCGTTATTTGACTCGATTGAGCGTGACCAGGCAAAAAGAGGGGTGATTTAACGGATTTATATCAGCAAGAGGCTTGAGTTTAACTGCTGTCTGTTATTACAATTACCTTTCAATTGACATTTGTCTTAAATGAAGGAATTGCTGTGCAGCTTTTTTATACTAAATCGTCCCCTTTTGCTAACTGTGTGAGAATGGTTATTTCTGAACTGGACATTGATGGGCAAATTGAGATGATTGAAACTCATCCATTTGATAATGACGAACGGCTCATAAATGCCAACCCGCTTGGTCGAATTCCCTGTCTGGTTGATAATGGAGAAGCAATTATGGATAGCGAAGTGATTTGTGATTATCTGGATGCCAACATTAGTGGTGGCGTATTATTTAATCCCATTTATGCGGACTGGCGATTAAAAACACTATACTCATTGTGTTCTGGGTTGCAAGATAGCTGTATGGCGCGTCAGATGGAAGTGTTAAGAGATAAAGAAGGGATCCGTTCTGAGTTCTGGTGGGAAAGATACAGCCAGGCCATATGCAGAGCATTAAAAGAGATTGAGAGCAAGTTGTCGTTGTTGCCAGAAGATTTTAGTATTTTGCACATCAACCTGATGAGCGCACTGGGTTATCTTGACTTTCGACATTCTGATATTAACTGGCGAGATGCTCATCCTGAGTTATTGGCTTTTCATAATCAGTTTAAAGAGAGAGTGTGTGTAAAAAGTAACCCTTTTTCAGGTTAAAAACCCCAGTTTCAAAATAGCAGTATCAGGAGTTCTTTTATTGGCAGAAAAGTTCGATTAGCAGCCTTTCAGGTATTCTTATTGTTAAAAGGTTAAAAGGTTAAAAGGTTAAAAGGTTCGCAACACTACGCTTTCTTGCGAGTCACTTTTGGCCAAATCCCCAAAAGTAATCAAAAGGTCTTTTCCGCTTTAAGCGAACTTGTTTTTCTCAATGTTTGACAGCGATATGATTTCACCGTCATCATTCATTGAGAGTGAAATAATGGGAAGGGAAAAACTCGCTGCGCTCAGACATTGCCCCTTTTTTCCATCACTTCATCCATTCCACAGAACCGTTCGCAGGCGCTCGGCAAGGTGCATTTGTTAGTGCAGTCAGAGCAAAGCGTTGCGAAACGCTTATAACCTTTTAATAATACCTGACTGGCTGAGTGTCGCGTACTTGTTTTATTTTTTCGTCCAGTCTTTCCCTTTAGGCTTTATGTAGTTACCCTTTAATGTTTTCTTAAAAGCTGATTTGGCAGCAATGACTTGCACTTCAGTGATTGATACTTTGCGTTTAGCTGCAATCTCTTTGTATCTGACTTTTCGTTTCTGATTGGTTGCTTTTACCAGGGTTTTGATTTCTGCTGTTGGGGGGGTAACATATCCAATATAACCCGAATAAAGTTCACCAATTTTACCCTGTTTTTTTGCATCAGCAAGGTTAATGGCAAATGCTGATGTGCTTAACATCAATAATATTGCGCATAATGAACGGAATAAAAGTTTCATTTGCAAATTCCTCTTAATTTGTTTTTATTAAAAATATCAAAATTTTATGTTAAAAAAGATCATCGTCGTTGAGTAATTCTTCAACATCTTTCTGGACGACAATTTTAATGGTCGCTGTAATTTCAATTCGAATCGGTTCTGATGGTGCTTCCACCCTGATTGTGGGATTACAGCCCGTTAACAGATAAGTTAACAAAAATAGGCTTAATGTTTTATAACGCATTAATAATTTCCTCTAACTATCACTCGTATTTCCTATGATAGTCTGATTGACGTGAATACAACCTGAACAGCGCATTATCATTGTTTTTCAGATTATAGCAAATATTGCTGTATTATCGCTGTCAGATATTCTTATCAGGTATTCCTTATTTTGAGACCTGCACTTCCAGGGAGTTTGGGGTTAACTTCAATTTTAGCGTTTAATCTGACTGAGTGAATAGCAGATTTTCAATTAACTGGATCACTTCAGAGAAATCGATATCCAGATTTAAAGTGAGTTCTACGGGAGTCCCGCCATATAAATCTGGATTAGCGCCAATCAGATGAACTTTCACAGGATGTTTCGCCAAATTGCCATCAGAATTATATCCATAATTAATGCTGCCATCCAGTTGAGTAAAATGAAAGTTTTTTAATGCCTTAAGCGCGATATTATCAGTCAGGTTGAGTTTATCTCCCTGTTCATAACGAATAATGCCAGAATCAATATTATGAAAAGAACCATTGTGAATAATTGCCAGTTTGTCTTTGGTTTTTAGCGGTAAACTCATATCAACATGGCCTTCTACAGAGAGTCCATCGATATCCATGTAATTTACAACATTGGCTAAAGATAAATGTGACACTTGCAGCAGGGCAGGTTTTATTTTTCCATTAACTACCGAAAGTTCGTCTACTTTTATCTGACCTGACATCAGATTAAAATTTAACTGGTTGAGCTTGAAGTTTTTCCGGTTCTTAAAAATGAGCCGGCTTGTCAGGTTCTTTAATTCCAGGTCATCAGAAATTTGAACTTTTTGAATTTCAATTTTGCTTTTATTAACTAAAGAGGGGATAAAATGTGACTCACTCTTCAGGTTGACCTTGTTTAAGGTAATATCCTTAATTTTTAAGCTGATATTTTTTGCCGTTAACTGACTGGTTAGTGTCGTGCTATCTTTGTTTTTTAGTGATGCTTTATGCTTGAGTTTACCCCGGGTTAGCTGGATAGCTGGAAGCGAGCTCTTTTCTATCTGGGTTTCTTTTAATAGAGACTGTAGCTGAGAAAGTTTCGGGTTGTCGAACACTTGCCAGGGAAAATCGATCTGATTAGCTCCTGTTTTTCTGTTCGACGAAAATGTCAGAGGAAAAAGAACTTTATTGTTAATGTTGATATTTCCCTGGCCATTAATCTGCTGTTTACTGATATTAGCGCTAAGTTCGGTCTTTATAGCGTTTATTACATAATCCGTACTACTGATGCTGGCAGTTCCCGCCAATAGAAGTTCACCAGAAGTCATCGTTCTATTAATGTTTTTGAAAGTCAGTTGAGCCGAGCCATGGCTTTTAAATTCTGTTGTTTTCATTTTTATCGAATTGAAATTAGCTACGCCGGAGATAAGCATTTCGTGCAACCCGGAGGAGGTGAAATCTGCATTAAGCTCTGACTTAAATATTTGTTCGTTATCTGGGTTAAAAATTGAGATGGAGTGGCTTTTTAGCCTGGTTGTTGCTTTGAGTTGGTTAAGCAGAGAACGCTCAATAGATGCGTTGATTTCTTTCGGGTTTGCAATATCAATAGTATTGAGCTGCGTTGTCAGTTGGAGTTTGTTAAATAATATACGTTTCTCATTGGTTGATAGCTCTGTACGCGAGGTGTTTAATTCCAGACTGGAATTCCTGATAGACAGCTGATTTTTTGACAATAGCAGGTTTGTATTAAAAAACATTTCTGGTTTATTTATCTTTATTTCGCGATTAACGGCAAGATCTTTATCTGACTTTAAATGACCTTTAATATCCATTTTGATGGGAAATTGACTGGCCTGACTGCTAGCGACTATTGAATAGTTAAACCAGCTATTATTGAGCTGAGGGAGTTGAACTTTACCCTGAGAGTGAATGAATAGCTGGCTTTCACCGGTTCTGTTATCCTGTTGATAGCTGATTGCAACAGGTTGTTGCATGTCGACTTGTTTCAGTTGGCCTGTGTTGCTGTATATGTGCATTATCAATTCTGGGTTTAAATCCAGTTTTAGCTGTCGCAACGGTTTGTCCTGCTGGTAGTGTGCATCGAGAAAATCGGTGCCATTCAGTTTCAGCTTCATTGATATTTCATCATTCTGACTGGTTAATTGAGCTGAGGCAAAGCCTGAGATGTCAGAAAAAGAAGACTCAATATAAGATGATTTGACCAACAGTTGATTGACAGAGCTTTGTTTAATTTGCAGATCGTTCAGACTGAGTGTCTCTTTTTCACGGTGAATTTTTGCCTGTTGTATAGCCAGCTGCTTCACCGGGAATTGGTGAAATAGCTTTTCTACTTCGATAGAAGGCAAATTAATCTTTAGCGGCTGGTTTTGTCCGGATTTAGTCTTAAGTGTCATGCTTAGTGACTGAACGGTTAACTGCGTCATTTTGTAATCGAGACGTATATTACTCAGGTTGGCCGTGAATTCACTGGTGTTAATTTTTAACTGTTTTATCATTAAGCCACTTAATCGAGGGTAGTTGAACTCGATTGTTTGCAGTGCCCAGCTTCCAGGGAGTTGTTCCCTGGCAATGATTTTTGCCCACCAGGGGAAAGTGGCATAAATCAGAAGTAATATAAGAAGCGTAACAGATAGAGCTTTTGTGACTAATATTTTTGTTTTTGATTGCATAAATGATTTAAATTTCTGTATCTCTGCTGAAGCGGTTAAAGCCCGATAGCTCTTTTTATCATGCTTTGTACTTAGAATGACATTTCGAATTCAATTTAATTGCATTCGATTTATTTGCATTATGCGGATAAAATCTATTGTTGTCTTGTTCGACCTCCGCTATATTTAGTAATAAATATACTTAAATAGAGATGATCTGATGGTGTATACAAGGAAGAAAATAAATCGTGTATCTTTTTTGCTCTGTTTCTGGCTTCTGGCCTGTGCATCGGTTTTCGCTGGTTCTGAAATCAAAGAGCCAGAATCGCTACCGCTTACCGAATTAAAAGCTTTTACAGAAGCTTATTATCAGATTAAATCAGCGTATATCGAGGATGTTGATGATACGACCTTAATTCGAGAAGCAATCAGAGGAATGGTGAGTAGTCTGGACGCTCATTCTCGATTTTTACCACCCAGAGAGTTTGAACAGTTTAACTCTGAAAGTCACGGCGAATATGCCGGAATTGGCATGAGCTTCAGTGATCATAAGCTGGGGATTAAGATCGAGCGGGTTATCATGCAGAGCCCGGCTCAAAGAGCAGGATTAAAAAAAGGAATGTTGGTAACACATATCAATCGAGCAAGCCTGCGTTACGTTAGCGGAAGTGATGCGCTTGTTCTGCTACAGGGAGATGTCGGTTCATTGGTTGAATTAACGGTGACATCCAGCAAAATGCCTCAGCCAGAAATCATTAAATTAACCCGAGAATTGATTGAACTGAAAAGTGTGACCAGTGAAGCTTTGCCTGATAATGCGGGATATATCAGTTTAAAACAATTCACCTTAAAAAGCGTAGCGGAGTTTAAGCAGGCAGTTGACCGCCTGTCAAAAATTTCACCATTAAGTAAATTAATTATCGATTTGCGAGATAATCCTGGTGGTGTTATGGAAGTTGCCGTCGAATTGTCGGATCTGTTTGTGAATAATGGCAAGCTGCTTATATCAACAGGGCGTATCGACGATGCGAATCAGGTTTACTATGCTAGTGAGGAGTCGCCGCTTAAAGATATTAAAGTGGTTATTTTAATTAACGAAGGCTCAGCTTCTGCCAGTGAGATTATGGCGGCCGCGTTAAAAGACCATAATAAAGCAACTATTCTTGGAGAAACTTCTTATGGCAAAGGTTCTATTCAGTCCATCATTCCTTTAAATCATCAGTCGGGTTTGAAGTTAACAACAGCGGAATATTTTTCCCCTGCTGGTGAAAAAATACAGGACAAAGGGGTTATTCCAGATGTATCTTTCTCAACAAAAAAGATAAAAAATCCCTATTCTGTGAGTTTGCTAGATGATCCAGAAATACTTCAGGCTTATAATCTACTGACTAAAAATAATATGAAATAATGACATGCTGTCAAAATTGGTTTTTATTGCATCGTTAACTTGTTGTATATTTACGATTAATGCTGAACACACTATTCAGCTGAATAGTGTTATCCAGAAAAGTGCAATTATTCGGTCTTCTGATACGAGTTACTTGCAAAACCTGGATCACCTTGTCAGTAAGGACTTACCAGCTAAAGTCATTCAAAAAAAGCTCATTACGCAAGAAATTAATAGCAACAAGCCCAGAATTTCCATTGTTATTGATGATCTGGGCGATAATTCGATTATTGCGAAAAAGATGTTATCGTTACCCCTGAGGGTAACTGCTGCCATATTGCCTCATACACCTCATGCAAAAGTGATTGCCAATTTTGCATCAGGAAGAGGTCATGAAGTGATTATGCACTTACCCATGGAAGCCAGTACTCGCCCGGATTTACTGGGGCCCGGAGCGTTATATGCTGATATGGGAGAGTCCGAAATTTTAAGTACTATGCGGTCCAGCGCTGCGAGTATTCCGCATATGGTTGGTTTTAATAACCATATGGGGAGCATGTTGACTAAAGATAAAGAAAAAATGCAGTGGGTAATGCAGACCGCCAGCCAGAATGGGTGGTATTTTCTGGACTCGAAAACGTCGCAGAGCTCTGTTGCTCAGGATGTTGCTGAAGCAACTGGTATTGCAAGTCTGGGGCGCGATCTGTTTCTTGATCATAAAGGAAGCGATAATTCGCCAGGTATGATGCAACAGTTTAAAAAAATGCAGACGATTGCCAGTCGAAAGGGCTATGTGATAGTTATTTGCCATCCCTACCCGGAAACATTGGCATTTTTAACACAACATACAGCGGAGTTATTAGAAGATTTTGAACTCGTTAGTTTAAGTCAGATCATTCAGTCGAAAAAAGTCAAAAGAGGGCTTTTATCGTCCAGTTGAACGGGTTTATTACGAAAGAAGTGATGACGCTCCGTTTGATGTCACTAATGACTGGCTTGTCTTCCAGTCGCAAAAGTTAAGAGGAAGCTATGCAGTATTTAATTAATGGGTTAGTCGTTATTCTGTTAGCCGGAGTATCTGCCTGTGGAGGCTCTGGTGGCGGTGGCAACAGCACGCCTGAAATATCAGGAAAACTGACCTTTGATCGGGTTCCTCACGATAGTTTTAGCGGTCTGGATTTTCCTAATACTGTTCAGGCACCAGTCAGAGGAGCAACCGTTGACCTATTGAATGCTTCTGGTACTTTTTTGCAAAATACCGTTTCCGATAGTGAGGGTAATTACCGGTTTGAAGTGTCTGCGCAGGCCAGTTATATCATTCGAGTCAGAGCTGAGCTAAAAAAAGAAGATGCTGCGCCAACATGGAACTTCAGCGTTGTTGACAATACTCAGGCGAAGGCGCTTTATACCATGCAGTCAACATCACAAGCTGTAGCTGCTCAATCGGTAACCCTTAATCTTAATGCGGCATCAGGCTGGGATGTTAGTGGCTATACTGGGTCCAGAGTTGCCGCTCCGTTTGCCATTCTTGACTCTATTTATCGTGCAAAAGAGCTAGTTCTCAGTGCAGATCCCAATGTGGTATTTCCTGCTTTATTAGTTAACTGGAGCGTTAATAATAAAGCGGTACCTGGGGATAATACCAAAGGAGAAATTACTACTTCATCTTTTGATACGGAACAAATCTATATCCTGGGGGATGCATTGGGGGACACGGATGAGTACGATTCCCATATTATTACTCATGAATGGGGGCATTATCTGGAGCAATATTTTTCCCGTACAGATACTTTGGGAGGAGGTCATCGATTAACCGACAAGCAGGATCCGCGCGTCGCGCTTGGCGAAGGTTTTGGTAATGCATTTTCTGGTATGGCTACAGGGCAGGCAATTTATCGAGATTCTTTTTTTGGTCCTCAGCAAAATACCGGCAACTCGTTTGATCTGGAAGCCAACCCCGTGATTAATGCCGCAGGCTGGTATTCCGAAGCCAGTGTTCAGTCCTTGTTATACGATATTTATGATACAACGAATGAAGGTTCAGAC
>JADGFG010000296.1 GCA_016743995.1 Kangiellaceae bacterium
AGATATAACAATAAAAAGGCGTTATTATGACTGCTCTCACGTTTTCACGTAACTCAAAGATTCCACCAAATCCCTGGCGTGTATCACATGGCGGACCGGTTAATGTCGGATATACCTGCCATATGGCGGCCATACATTGGGCCTTTATGACTCTCGGAAAAAGCCAGATTCAGGCGAATCAGGCTGTCGGGGAATTTGCTCTTGCCTCTTGTATAGGCTGCAAAGGGAATGGGCCACATGGTTCTCTTGATCCCCGAGTTTATGGTGAAGTCTTCTGCCGTTCGGCTCGAAAAATTCCTAACAAAAACCAGTTAGCCAGTATGGTCAACGTCGGCGATGTTTTAATTACTGACAATAGAGTCTGGCCAGCCCATTCTCTCGTGGTTAGACAAAAAAGAGGTCCGGCACACATCACTGTTAGAGGATTTAATAACCTTGGGACACTGGGTACAGGAATACGTGATCGTTATGACCCGGTTTCACACAATATTACCCAGGATAAATACTGGAGAAACCCGCTAACTGGAAAGTTTGGAACCGTAGGGGTCGATCTTTTCGTTATCAGGTATGAAACCTACATGCAGGTTATTCGAGTGCTGGGTAAGAAAATGCTGGGGTAAACCCGTAAAAAACTATTACCAGAAAAAGTTAGCATTAAAAACAGGCATAACAGTTTTTATACCACAAAAATTAAAACTGTTATGCCTGTTTTATAAAAAAGTTAATGGAAACCCTGTTTAAAATTGTTCGAATCTACAGGCCTTAGATTACCACGCGAAAAGTTGGCTCTCGCAAACGAACGGCATTGAATATAGTGTAGTACAACAATGTAACCATAATGAGAGTGACAATAGCCTCCCGCAGAATTTACCAGAGATTTAAGTGTCATCTTTTCTCCAGACCATAGTCGGTGGTACATATGAGGTCTTTGCCATCCATTTGTTCTATAGTAAATACCAGCTCGCTGTCCATCAAGCATGTCCTCACCCGATATCGTGTAGTTCCTTATCTTGTTTTTATTTGAGTACCCCAGCTCCGCGGGATGCGAATATCCACGTCTTGTAAATTCCCGTACTCCCCTACGATCAACACGACCTCTTGAAGGCGTTGCAGCATCAGCTGGATTTCTTCGCCTTCGTTGTCCCAATATCCTTGATCTATCTAAATGCGTGTTTCCTAGCATATAATCGGCTAATCCCCCTGACATTGCATACCCTGGAGGTCCATAAAACTTAATTATGCAGTTACGATGGAGATCATTCGAATGAATATATCCATCACGCTCATGATATTTACCATGAGCCCTGACCCAGAAATTTAATACTCTACGCGGCATTGTAATTTTCCTTATAATTAAATGTTCTCATCAAATATTTTCCCGACAGAAGCTTAAAAAAAAGCAATCATTAACAAAATAGAAATTCATTAATTTTCAGCTTTCTGCCTATGCTTAATGACAAAATAAAATTGTACAAATTGTTTATACAAATGACCATTACACCTTATTACAGCTTGTTACAACTCACTCTAGATGCTCTAATAACAGCCATTTCATCACAGTTCAATTCACAATATAAAAGGATATAGAGTTGCTTCTCATTGTTCCTGCCATAAAGTAACCTGTTGACCTGACCGAGCAGTTCTGCCATCAAAAATAAACACAGACAACAAAACAAAATTACAATTCATTTACAATAACCATCAACCCTCTTACCTGCTTTATCAATTCACTTGAGATAATGCAATTGATAATTAATCTCATTAGCGATATAGTAATTCCACTTCTCTCATTTTAGATTCATCAGGACACTCACTAACAATGCAAGGCGTACAACAAAACAACGAACCTTTTTATTCTCGTAGCAATTCTTTTTCTCGTAACGGTTCGAACACCGATTCAGAATACGCCATGAACCTGTCAGTAAAGGAAAGCTCCTGTTTTACTCCTACCAGAGAAACAGAAAATACAATAAGTACAGACTCATTAGAAACAACATTAACAAAATCTTCTTCATTCATCAGTCAGATATGTAACAGAGATACGGAATTAAAAAGCGATGAAAAAAAACGTTCACATCTTGAACAAGCGATAAAATCTCTTGCAAAACCTGATGCTCTGGCGACTTTAACTGATGGTTTACAAGGTGATGAACTCAGCGTTATGGCCCAGAAAATTCTGGAAAAAATCATACCGCCAACGGATAAAAATCTGACACTAAAAAAAACACTTTCTTTTATTTCAAAGTTAATGGCAACTGATGGATGGGACGAAATAGCGGCCAGTATTAAGCTCTCCGATCAGAACTGGCAAAACCTGGTCATGGGCGGAACTTTTGGTATTTTGACAACATTCCTGGCCTACGGTACTCATAAAGCTTATAGTGAAGCTAAAGAAGAAATTGTCGAAAGCCAGGCAGTCATCAATACACCTGGCTCTTCCAGTAGTGATAAAAACTGGGCGAAAATGAATATTTTTTCTGCTCGTGCAGAAGTGCTGGCTATGGGCGCAATGGCTCTGGGCACGCTGGCGTTTGGCAGTGAAAAACTCTGTACTTATTTTAATCACTCTAACTCGCACGCCAGCGACGCAATTCCTGCAGAAGTCTATATTGAATTTGTCGGTTGTGCAGTCATGGCCCTTGCCCAGATAGCAATGATTTCTAACATTAGTGTTTCCGCGGCAAAAAACACACGCCAGATAATTAATCATGAAGACACCAGAAAATCAATCAGCGATTTATTCATCAAGAATTTATTCATCGGCGTTGGACAATCATTATTACTAAACGGAATGGTTCATAAAATGCTGGCCATAACGGGTGCTGGTGAAGAAACTAGACCATATTTAACTTATATTGGAACAGCACTGACGATTACTGGCATTATTTATAAACACGTAACCGCTAAAAGTGACAGCCTGGACATAAATACACAGCTAAAAAACATTTATCCATCTAAAACCCACTCACCAGAAAATGATGCCTCTGATAGTGAGTCACAAATTAAATTCTGGGAAAAACTTAGTCAGGATATCTGTACCGCTATCACAAGTCAGCCAGACGAGATTTTGACGAACTCAGAAGATTACTCACATGAACATGGTATGCTTGTTGAAGGCATTAAAAAGGATATTGAAGAACATCTAAAAAAAATACAAGCTCCTTCACCTGCTAACCCACTAAATGAACCATTTTCAGAAGATCGCTTAGCAGAGGAATATGTCTGATAACTCAAACCTGATCTGGTACTTTTGAATTCCCTGTCTCTATACCATCGTTCAAACTCCAACTTTGAGAGTAGTCGTATCGGGACGCCTTTTATTGGCAGATAAGTTTGATTAGCAGTCTTTCAGGTATTATTTTTCAGGTTCAAAAGCGTTTCGCAGCGCTACGCTCTGACTGCGACATTCTTTTTTCTGGCTAAAAAAGAACGCAAAAAAGCATTTTTTCGTTGGCACTGGGCATCGCTAATGAATGCTGCATTTGGGTTTAAGTGGCTAAGAACGCCTGCCAGTTAAATTGCTTTCTGGCTTTTTAACTTCCTACACTAACAAATACTTTATGCGGCTATAGACCGAACACTATCAAAGTCCACCCTGC
>JADGFG010000079.1 GCA_016743995.1 Kangiellaceae bacterium
TGACAAGTCTATTTTTTTGTTCAGGGAAAAGTGTGGACAGTTTGTCTGTTGTTTTCTTTTTTGAAATATTTTCTCTGAGTAAAATATAAAATGACTAAGACCTCTCCACCGTATAGGTGAGGGTGGATGTCAGAAAGTTTTATTGGAAACTTGTATTTTCAGAGAAGCGAAAAAACTCAATGAGTTTAGTGGGAGGTTGTAATCACTTGTTTCTAAACGAAAAAAGCCTGACTAAAAAATAGTCAGGCTTTTAGAATAAATGGTGGCCCGAGGCAGATTTGAACTGCCGACACAAGGATTTTCAGTCCTCTGCTCTACCAACTGAGCTATCAGGCCACTGAGAGCGCGCTATTAGACTAGTTTCGGCATTTAATGTCAAGAGAGTTTTTTAATTTTTTTAATAATCAGTTTGAACTGGGTGGAACGTAACCTTCTATTTGCTCAAAGTCACCGCCAAACAGAAATTTTTCCATTTCTTCGACAAGAAATTTTCTTGCCTCTGGCTCAGCCAGGCTTAAATGTTTTTCGTTAATTAACATAGTCTGATGAGTAATCCAGAGTTTCCAGGCTTCTGCTGAAATATTAGCCAGAATTCTTTCTCCCAGTTCTCCGGGAACAGGGGCAAAACTCATGGGGGCAGCCTGTTTTTGTAATTTCTGGCAAAATATCATTTTAATTTCTCTTTAATCGTTGGTCTTATTGAGCTAATTAATAACCAGCTACTTTCTGACTGGTTATTAATCAATCTGAAAATAACGAAATAAAAACTTTCTGACTGGTGTGGGAAAGGCCAGTTTTTCAAGTTGACTAATATTATGCCATTCAATTTGCTGGTTTTCTTCAACCTTTGACTGAAATAATAAATTTTGTTTATTTTTTGTATCAGGCAGTGGGATTATAACTTTTATTTCTAAATGAAAGTGGGTAAAGGTATGACGAAACTCATCGACAAGCTCACTCTGTGCTAGTTGGTTGCTGGTTAAATCTTTTGCCTGGATCTGACCTTCAAGTGATGGCAGCGTCCACAACCCTCCCCAGATGCCACTTGGAGGATTCTTTTGTAATTGAATGGCGCCCTTGTCATTTAAATTGAGCAACAAGGTTGTTTGTCTGGTTGGAATCGTTTTAGCGGGTTTTTTATGAGGATATTCCATTGTTTTGTTCTGCAGGTTTGCCAGACAGTCTGTTTGCAGGGGGCATTGCTGACATTGTGGTTTACTGCGTCGACAGAAGCTTGCGCCCAGATCCATCATGGCCTGATTAAACTGAGCTGTGTCTGTTGCAGGTGTATATTTTTCAGTCAGTTCCCAAAGTTGTCTGGCGACCGCCGACTGACCATACCAGCCATCAACCAGAAAAACTCTGGCCAGCACTCGCTTAACATTGCCATCCAGAATTGGGGTTGGCTTTTTCTTTGCCAGTGAAAGTACTGCGCCAGCTGTAGAGCGGCCTATACCGGGCAGAGACTGCATTTGCTCAAGGTTGTCAGGAAACCTGCCTTTAAACTCATTGCTGACCATTTGTGCGCTTTTGTGCAGGTTTCTCGCCCGTGAATAATATCCCAGGCCCTGCCAGTGATGTAGCACTTCATCAATGTTGGATGTTGCCAGACTTTTTAATGAGGGAAAGCGTTTCATAAATTTCTGGTAGTAGGGAATAACCGTTTTTACCTGGGTTTGTTGCAACATAATTTCCGAAACCCAGACTCTATAAGCTGTTGGGTTTTTTTGCCAGGGCAGATCTTTTCTGCCATGTTGCTCGTAAAAGGCCAGTATTTTACTGGCAAATTGTGCAGGACTAATTAACATCTGAAAAAATAAAAACGCTGAGTCCGTTTACAGAATATCGTAATAATACGGAATAAAGAGAGAAAGCGTTAACCACAACAGTAACGCCAGCGGAATACCAATTCGCATAAAATCAGCAAAGTGATAGCCACCAGCATTCATGATTAACAGGTTGGTTTTATAGGCCATGGGAGTGGCGTAACTGAAGTTTGCACCAAAGAGCACGGCAACCACAAAAGGTTCGGCTGGCAGACCCAGCTGACTGGCCACACTGATCGCTATTGGGGTACCAATGACCGCCGCAGCGTTATTAGAAACAATATTGGTTAATATGGCCAGCAGGAGCATCAGCGCGCTGAGAATCACTGGCGCGGGCAGACCCTGGGTAAAAAACAGAAAGAGCTGTGCCAGATAATCCGCGCCACCGGTTTTCATGAGCGCTTCACCTAGCGCCAGACTGGCGACAACAATTAAAATAACTTGAGTACTCAGTGCCCGGCCAGCGTCTGACCAGTCCAGGCAGCGTGTCATTAGCAGAGCGATAACACCAACTAGCGCGCTAATCGCAATGGGTAATATGCCAAATGCGGCCAGTCCGACAACCATGGCCATAATACCCAGCGCCAGCGGTGCTTTTTTGGTGTGCGGCAAATCCGTAGTGGCATCAAGTACCAGTAAATCTCCTTTCTTTTTCAATTCGGCTATTTTGTCTCTGGCACCCTGCACCAGCAAAATGTCACCCACATGTAAGGATACATTACCCAGCTTATTGTAGAGATCAATTTCCTTACCTTCGCGATGTAGTGCCACCGCGACCATTTTATATTGGTCAATAAAGCGAACATTTTTAAGGGTTGATCCGGCTAACGGCGAGCCAGGAACGATGACAACTTCTACCAGTTGCTGGTCTTCGGCAGTTAACGGATGCTCCTCATCAACTCGGTGTTTACCAACAAATAATCTTGCCCCGAGTGTTTTTTCGTAATCTTTTAAATTATCAGCGGTGTCCGATATTCTAATTCTGTCACCGGTATGTAGAACCACATCTGGCATAGGCATAATGCGGACATCTGAATGAGTGCCAGAACGCTGTATTCGTTCTGCTTTTAGTGCGCCGTTAGTGTGTGCAATGATATCTGCCAGGGTTTTTCCTACCGCAAATCCGCTTTCATCCAGCGTCAGATGAGCTGTGAACAGTCTGGGCGCGGCACTTTCAAGTATAGAACTTCTTTCAGGCAGCATTTTGGGTGCCACCAGCCAGAGATAGATAATGGCAACAACACCGGCAACGGCGGCAGGAATTGCAAAATCAAAAAGCCCCAGCTTTCTTAATCCCTGTTCCGCTGCAACGGCGACGACCAGTAGATTTGTCGATGTACCAACGGTTGTTGACATGCCACCAACCAGCGTCGCAAAGCCCATTGGCATTAACAAGCCAGAAGGAGAGGTGTTATTTCTTACCGAGACACTGATTAATATGGGGATGAGCAATACAACGATTGGCGTGTTGTTCATAAAGGCCGAAAGAATGGCGGCAACAATCAAAGTTACCAGTAAAGACAGTTGTGGACTGACTTTCCATATTCGCCCCAGTAACCTTCCCACGGGCTCCAGAGCCCCTGTTCTGACCAGCCCCTGGCCAGCAATCATTAACCCACAAACTGCAATTAAAGCTTCGTGGCCAAAGCCGTAAAAGAAATGGGTTGACTCAAGATGTGTGCCATCGGGCAAGTGGTATGGAAATATTTCAAAGCCAACAGCCACCAGAATCAGCACAACCATGCAGCTTGATTCTAGCCGAATATCTTCCCGTCGAAACAGATAGAGCGCCACTATGGTCAAAAAGAGCATAGCAAGGGCGTGATAATTAGGAATTTCTGGAAACATATGCTGGAAAAATGGCTACAAAGACAGGTTAGTACCTACAGGTTTAGACAAAACTATCATCTTTTTCAAAATGATCAATAGTTTTATTTTGGCATGTAAATATAACCGAAAGTTGTTGCAGTTTTTTATTAACCCTTTTGTTGACTTTTTATACCGGTCTCATATTATTGAAAATCGAGGTGATTATTGAATACGGTATCTCGTTTTACTTTACGGGGGTCTGATGTGTGGGCGCAATTTTTTTTCGATTGATTATTGTTTTTTTGAGATGATTGTGAAGAGTTAATCACTTCAGGCGACTGCATTATCTGCTCGATTGAGTATATAATTGGCCTTCATTAAATATTTGCTGGTTGGTTTGTGAAAGAGTTTCATCGAAAAATTAAAAGTTTTGTCCGTCGAGAAGGAAGAATGACCTCGGGTCAGTCGCTGGCATTTGAAAGTATGATGCCCGGATATGGTGTTGAGTATATGGAGCAGCAACTGGATTTTAAGGGATTGTTTGGAAATTCTAATCCTGTCATTCTGGAAATTGGCTTTGGAATGGGGGCTTCACTGGTAGAACAGGCCGCACGGCATCCTGAAATTAACTTTGTTGGTGTCGAGGTTCATCGTCCCGGGGCTGGTTCTTTGTTATATAACATGCAGGAACGAGAGATCAGCAATATCAGAATTATTATCCATGACGCCATTGAAGTGCTGGAACATATGATTGCGGATAACTCGCTAAATAAAGTCCAGCTGTTTTTTCCAGATCCCTGGCACAAAACCAGACATCGTAAGCGACGTATTGTGAAACCGGACTTTATTCAACAAATTCAGAAAAAGCTGATTTCTCACGGTGTGTTTCATATGGCCACTGATTGGGATGACTATGCTCGTCATATGTTAAAGCACATGCGGGCAGAGTCTGGCTGGATTAACCTGTCAGAGTCTGACGATTACGTTGCCAGGCCAGAAGACCGTCCGATAACCAAGTTTGAAAGACGAGGTGAACGTCTGGGGCACGGTGTATGGGATTTAATGTATGAGATCGATAGATAGCTTACAAGAGATATCATAAAGAGGTTATTGCATGTTTACTCGAATTTCGGTCAGTCAGACTTGGGAAATTATTCAAAATAAGCCGGTGACTATTGTCGATATCCGAGATGAAGTCTCTTATTCTCAGGGCCATATCGCTCATGCGCTTCGTCTGGATAATGCTAACGTGCAATCATTTCTGCTGAATGCTGATCGCTCCAGGCCATTAATTGTTTGTTGTTACCATGGTCATTCAAGCCAGCAGGCAGCAGACATGTTTAGTCAAAATGGGTTTGAGCATTGTTACAGCATGGATGGCGGCATGTGTGAGTGGGTGCTCACACATGATGTGGTTGTCGATTAAACGAGAGTCTTGATTAAGCAGGAGTCTTGATTAAATTAGCGACTTAGTTTGAGCATTCGAGCAACAAGTTGTTTTATTCCCGAAGCAGCTTGTTGCAGGTTTTCAGCTAACATGTAAGCTGGCGTGCTAACGACTTTATTTGCCTTGTCTTCGATGATCTGGTCGACCGGGCAGTCAACATGTTTTCCACCCATGGCATTAATTGCTTCAGCCGTTTCTGCATCATTGCCAATAGTCAGTGTTATTTCTTTTCCATAAATAAGTGGAATCATTGCCGGGGCGATGCAAATAAAACCAACAGGCTTATCGGCAGCAATAAACGCTCTGGCTGTCTTTAATACATCGGCTTGAATACTACAGTTTTTGCCTTTAAAAGCAAAGTTACTGAGGTTTTTTGCTGCACCAAAACCTCCGGGAAATATCAGTCCGTCAAACTCTTCTATATTGATTTCATTAATATTTTTTATATTTCCTCTGCAAATTCGAGCTGATTCTGTCAGCACGTTGCGAGTTTCTTCCATGGCCTCTCCGGTTTGGTGATTGATGACATGGTGCTGTTGTATATCGGGGGCAAAACATTGATAAGAACACTGATTTTCTTCGAGCGCTAACAGCGTCAGTACACTTTCATGTATTTCAGAGCCATCGAATACTCCGCAACCGGAAAAGACAACTGCTATATTTGACATAAGAAATCCTTTGGTTGGTTCAGATAAGTGGTCTGATCCTAAGCGCGTCTCTCTGTTTTATCAATTGAATTTGGGTGTTAGTTTAAAGAAAATGAATTAAGACTGACTTATTTGCCCATAAAACAGGCAAAAATTGAGTAAATGTTTGATTCATGCGCCTTCGTTTGAGAAAATGCGCCTCGTTAAAAATACGCACTGAAAAGTACCTCTTTATCCAGGAGTCTAATAATGTCATCTCGATTTCAGTTAGCCAACGCTATTCGAGCGTTAAGCATGGATGCCGTCCAAAAGGCCAAATCCGGTCATCCAGGAGCCCCAATGGGTATGGCTGACATCGCACAAGTACTCTGGTGCGATCATTTGAAGCATAACCCCAGTAATCCAGAGTGGGTCAATCGCGACAGGTTTGTATTATCTAACGGGCATGGTTCCATGCTGATATATTCTTTACTTCATTTGTCTGGCTATGCGTTAAGCATTGAAGACCTGAAGGCTTTCAGGCAGTTACATTCAAAAACCCCAGGACATCCAGAATACGGTTATACGCCTGGCGTTGAGACAACGACTGGTCCACTTGGCCAGGGAATTGCCAATGCCGTTGGAATGGCGATTGCTGAAAAAACACTAAGTGCTCAGTTTAATAGACCGGGTTATGAAATAATCGATCATAATACTTATGTTTTCCTGGGGGATGGCTGCCTGATGGAAGGTATCTCGCATGAAGTTTGTTCTCTGGCTGGTACTATGGGGTTAGGAAAGCTGACTGCATTTTATGATGATAATGGAATTTCTATTGACGGTGACGTTGAAGGCTGGTTTACCGACGATACCGTTAAACGTTTTCGTGCTTACGGTTGGCACGTTGTTGGCGGCGTAGATGGCCATGATCCGGAAGCGTTAGAGCAGGCTATTCAACAAGCGCGAGCAGAAACAGGCAAGCCTACGTTAATCTGTTGCAAAACAACCATTGGTTTTGGGTCTCCTAATAAAGGCGGAAAAGAAGATTGTCATGGTGCGCCACTGGGAGAAGACGAAATTGCATTGGTCAGAAAAGAACTGGATTGGCCACATGCCCCGTTTGAAATACCAGAAGAAATCATGCAGGGCTGGGACGCACGCGAAGCTGGTTCTCAATCAGAGGCTGAATGGAATGATCATTTTATTGCTTACCGCGAAGCTTTTCCCGACCTGGCTGCTGAATTAACGCGTCGTCTGAGTAATCGGCCGACAGCTGACTTTGAAGGGGCAACCAAAGCTTACATTGCTAAAACCCAGCAAGCTAACGAGTCAATAGCAACTCGAAAAGCTTCACAAAATGCGATTGAAGCTTATGCTGCGCATATTCCAGAATTTATTGGTGGCTCTGCTGATCTGGCAGGTTCCAATTTAACGCGCTGGAGTGAATCAAAAGAGATTACTGCAGAAGACGCTTCCGGTAATTATATTAATTATGGCGTTCGAGAGTTTGGCATGTGCGCCATTATGAACGGCATTAAATTACACGGTGGTTTTATTCCTTATGCGGGTACTTTTTTAATGTTCATGGAATATGCACGTAATGCTATTCGAATGGCGGCATTAATGAAGCAACAGGCTATTTATGTCTTTACTCATGACTCCATTGGTCTGGGGGAAGATGGTCCTACGCATCAGCCGGTAGAGCAGTTATCATCGATGCGTGCAACGCCTAACCTGGTGACCTGGCGTCCATGCGATGCAACTGAAACAGCCGTCGCCTGGAAAAGTGCCATTGAACATCTGACAGGTCCTACTGCACTGGTTTTAACTCGTCAGGGGTTACCGACTCAGCCACGTGATGAAGCGAGTGTCGCGCTGATTGAAAAAGGTGGTTACATTCTTTCTGATTGTGAAGGTGAACCAGACCTGATTATTATTGCGACTGGATCAGAAGTTGCCCTGGCAATGCAGGCAAAAAGTGAATTAAATTCATTCAAAGTTAGAATTGTATCTATGCCCAGTTGTGAGCTTTTTGATCAACAGGAAGAAGAATACAAACAAAGTGTTTTGCCTCGTTCAGTGACTAAAAGGCTGGCTATTGAAGCGGCCCATGGTGATTACTGGCATAAATACGTTGGGCTGGATGGAGCGATTGTTTCAATGAACCAGTTTGGCGAATCAGCGCCGGCAGAAGAGTTGTTTAAAAGTTTTGGTTTTACCGTTGAAAATGTTGTCAAAAAAGCCAAAGCCATATCGGGTTAAACCCGTTTTTAAATTTTAGAAAATTGAGTAGAAATTAATACCAATCTGTGAGGAACAGTAATGACAGTTAAAGTAGCAATTAATGGCTATGGTCGTATCGGTCGTATGGTTTTAAGAGCCATTTATGAATATAACCGAGAAGACGAAATTAAAGTAGTCGCCATTAACTCATCACATCCGATAGCAACGAATGTACATTTGACAAAATACGACACAACCCATGGTCGTTTTGAAGCCAATGTTCATGGTGATGATGAAAATATGTATGTTAACGATGACAAGATCGCCATGCTGGCTGATCGTAATCCTGAAAACCTTAAATGGTCTGATTATGAGGTTGATGTTGTTTTAGAATGTACTGGCCACTTTAAAGATAAAGCTGGCGCTTCTAAGCATTTTGTTGGTGGCGCTAAGAAAGTGTTAATTTCAGCACCCGGTGGATCAGATATCGATGCAACCATTGTTTTCGGTGTGAATGACGAAATACTGAAAGCAGAAGACAGAATTGTTTCTAATGCTTCTTGTACAACTAACTGTCTGGCACCTGTCGCTAAAGCATTACATAATGGTCTGGGTATTGAAAAAGGGCTGGTTAATACCATCCATGCTTATACTAATGACCAACGAGTGATTGATAACCAACACTCTGATTTACGTCGTGCTCGTGCTGCTGCCGCATCAATTATTCCAACTAAAACTGGCGCAGCCAAAGCGGTTGGTCTGGTGCTTCCTGAATTAGCGGGTCGACTGGATGGTTTTGCGCTTCGCGTACCAACGATTAACGTGTCGGTTGTTGATTTAACTTTTGAAGCTTCACGTGACACGACCGTTGAAGAAGTTAATGCCATTGTCAAAGCGGCATCAGATGGCGTGGTTTTAGATTATAACGATGAACCTCTGGTTTCAATCGATTTTAATCATAGTCCTGCTTCTTCATCTTTTGACGCAACGCAAACTCGTGTTAATGGTAACCTGGTTAAAATCTTAACCTGGTATGATAACGAGTGGGGATTCAGCGTAAGAATGCTGGATACTGCCGTTGCCATGATGAAGGCATAACGAATATTTCATTAAATTAAAAGCGTCATAAAATAATAAAAATAGATTTGATGTTTGAATATATTCAGAAAGAAGCCTTGCTAAAATTGGTGCTAGTTAAATAACACCAACGAAAGCAAGGCATTTTTATTTTTACAATTTTAGATTTTAAATTTGTTGTGACTTTAACTCTCTGTGTTGTATAAGGGGGTTAACAGCAATCTGGAGTAGATAGAACATGCCAGTTATCAGAATGGCCGACCTGGATTTAGCAGGTAAACGAGTTTTAATTCGAGAAGATTTTAATGTCCCGCTTAAAAATGGTGCAATCACTTCTGATGCGCGAATAAGAGCTGCGCTTCCTACAATCCAGTTAGCGCTGGATAAAGGGGCAAAAGTGATGCTGATGTCGCACATCGGCAGGCCTGTAGAAGGCGAAATGAATGCTGACCATTCAATGGCAACGGTTGTTGAATATATGCAATCACTGCTGGATGTTCCTGTTCGTCTGGTAACTGACTACATTGATGGTGTTGAGGCTGGCGAAAACGAAGTTGTTGTTTTTGAAAACGTGCGCTTTAATGTCGGTGAAAAAAAGAATAATTGTGAGCTGGCTAAAGCTTATGCCAGTTTGTGCGACGTCTTTGTTATGGATGCTTTTGGTACTGCGCATAGAGCACAGGCATCAACACATGGCGTGGCAAAATATGCACCGGTAGCCTGTGCCGGGCCTTTACTGGCTACTGAACTGGATGCTCTGGGGAAAGTCATGGACAACCCTGCTCGGCCCCTGATTGCCATTGTAGGTGGTTCAAAGGTGTCTACCAAACTAACCGTATTAAAAGAATTGACCGATGTGGTTGATGAACTGATTGTTGGTGGCGGCATTGCCAATACATTCATCGCTTCTGAAGGTCATTCGGTTGGTAAATCTCTGGTTGAAATGGATTTAGTGAAAGATGCTCGCGCGCTGACAGAAAGAGCCATTGCACATGGTGGAGAAATACCAACCACTACAGATGTGGTTGTTGGAAAAGCATTTTCAGAAACGACCCCGGCAACATTAAAGCGAGTAGAAGACGTTGATGATGACGATATGATTTTTGATATTGGACCACAGACCACAGAAAAATTATGTAAGATGTTGGAAACTGCTGGCACAATCGTATGGAACGGTCCGGTGGGGGTTTTTGAGTTTGAGTCATTTTCACAAGGCACACAGAAAATTGCCGAAGCAATTGCTAATAGCAAAGCTTTTTCAGTCGCCGGTGGTGGGGATACGCTTGCCGCAGTCGACAAGTTTGGAATAAAGGATAAAATTTCCTATATTTCGACCGGTGGTGGGGCATTCCTGGAGTTTCTTGAAGGCAAAAAATTACCTTCGGTAGAAATTCTGGAGCAAAGAGCATTAGAAGTAAAATCCAGCTAGTTAGCGCTAGCATTATGACTTCCTGATTAAAGCGGTTTAAATCGCTTAATTAACAAATTGAAAAGATAAATGGAGAGAATAGAATGGCATTAATTTCAATGAGACAAATGCTCGATCATGCAGCAGAGTTTGGTTATGGTGTTCCTGCATTTAATGTAAATAACCTGGAGCAAATGCGAGCGATTATGGAAGCGGCTGATCAAACAGACAGCCCGGTAATGGTTCAGGCTTCTGCTGGCGCAAGAAAATATGCAGGCGCTCCATTTTTGCGTCATTTAATTCTTGCAGCAATAGAAGAATTTCCACATATTCCTGTGGTTATGCATCAGGATCATGGTACCAGCCCCGCCATCTGCCAGCGTTCAATCCAGCTTGGTTTTTCATCAGTTATGATGGATGGTTCTTTAGGTGTTGATGGGAAAACCCCAACCACCTATGAATACAATGTTGATGTCACCAGAAAAACCGTTGAAATGGCACATGCCTGTGGCGTTTCTGTCGAAGGTGAGCTGGGTTGTCTGGGATCTCTTGAAACTGGTGAAGCAGGCGAAGAAGATGGTATTGGCGCTGAAGGTAAACTCAGCATGGAACAAATGTTGACTGATCCAGAAGAAGCCGCAGATTTTGTTAAAAAAACCAATGTTGATGCATTAGCTATTGCTATTGGAACTTCTCATGGTGCTTACAAATTTACTCGTCCTCCAACGGGCGACGTGCTCGCTATCAGTCGAATTAAAGAAATTCACGCACGTATTCCCAACACTCATCTGGTTATGCACGGTTCTTCTTCGGTGCCACAAGAGTGGTTAAAAGTGATTAACCAGTTTGGTGGCGAAATTCCTGAAACTTATGGCGTACCGGTTGAAGAAATTTGTGAAGGTATTAAACACGGTGTGCGTAAAGTGAACATTGACACTGATTTGCGTCTGGCAGCCACTGGCGCAATCAGAAGAAACATGAGTGAAGCCACTTCAAACTTTGACCCACGTAAATATCTTGCAGCTTCTGTTACCGCAATGAAAGAAATCTGTATTGCTCGTTATGAAGCGTTTGGAACTGCGGGTAATGCCAGCAAAATTAAGCCGGTTTGTCTGGAAACCATGTTTGAGCGTTATGAATCTGGTGAACTGGACGTAAAAGTAAGCTGATATCTCAAACATTGAGTATTTAATCTGGCAAAAGTAAATGCGCTTACTTTTGCCAGACAGTTCTTCAGGCCAGATGTTTTTAGCCAGCATGTAAGTAGTCAAATTTTCACTCCGCTTAATTTTAGCGCCTCAAAACTGAATCAGTATTAAACGTCATATGAAAAAAATTTATCGATTATTAGTAATACTGATGGGATTAATGATTTTTACTCTGGTTTACGTCATGATAGAAAATGATAACTATTCCAGCTTACCTCCACCAGAGAAGCAGAAATCTCAATCTCAACCTGAAAATTCCTAATTCCAATCTTTTGATCAACGGCACTCAGTTTTACCCGATGACAATTTGTTGATTGCCTGAGTTTCGCAATTTGTAAGAAAATGCTAACAAGGGGAACCATAGCGGTTGGTATTGTCTACATAACTGACATTATCGTTTGTCACACCCGTCTGCAGGGTTTATACCCAGGCTTCCTGAAACCAGCTTTTCCAAGGCGTCTGGGTATATTTTAATTGTTGAAATATGAGGTATTAATCCCTATATAGGCAAGACCAGGGGTAAGCCCGTTTCGATATAGCGGTACCGGATAATTACCGGTGCGTTTTTATATTGTTAGATCAGTCAATTGTCCGGTTGATATTTTATATAAAGATTTACTGGCCAATTAAAAGTTTTATAAATTTTTTGAGAATGATTAGATACAAATTCAGGAGAACTAATTTTGATAAAATTCGTTAAATTTTGCCTGGTTGCCATTGTTATTGTCCAAAGCACAATGTTGCAGGCTTCTTTACCTCAAACGGGTTCCGAAGGTGTCCCCTTACCTTCATTATCTAAAATGATAAAAAAGGTTAATCCGGCGGTGGTCAATATTGCTACTTTCTCAGAGCGTCAGGCGCAACAGAATCCACTGCTTAATGATCCCTTTTTTCGTCGTTTTTTCAATATTCCAGATCAGCCACAGCAAGGAGACAGGCCACCACAAAAAAGGCAGCAAAGTGCTGGCTCTGGTGTCATAGTCGATGCTGATAAAGGTATTGTTATTACTAATTACCACGTGATAAAAAATGCCGATGAAGTCAGGGTTTCCTTAACGGATAATCGTCATTATTCTGCAGAAATTGTCGGTACCGATCCCGCGCTGGATATTGCGGTTCTGAAAATCAAAGCAAAAAATCTGACAGCAACAGAATTTGGTAACTCCAAAATACTCGAAGTTGGAGATTTTGTTGTAGCCATAGGAAATCCTTTTGGTCTGGGGCAGACGGTAACAACAGGTATTGTCAGTGCACTGGATAGAACCGGACTGGGCATAGAAGGTTATGAAAACTTCATTCAGACAGATGCTTCAATCAATCCGGGTAATTCGGGCGGTGCATTGGTTGACCTCAATGGTAAGCTTATTGGTATTAACACCGCGATTATCGCGCCTGCTGGTGGCAACGTAGGCATTGGATTTGCTATTCCTGTCGACATGGTTAAATCGAGTCTTGATCAGATTTTAGAGGGTGGCGAAGTAAAGCGTGGTCAGATTGGTGTGGGTATTCAGGACATTACGGTTGATCTGCAGATCGCCTTTGGCCTGGATAATGGCCAACAGGGCGTACTGGTAACACGAGTTGCAAAAGATTCACCGGCTGACAAAGCTGGAATGGAAGCTGATGATATTATCGTTGCTGTTGATGGCGAAAAAACTACATCGGTTGGTAAACTGAAAAGCCAGATAGGCAATCGAAAAGTTGGCGACAAAGTTAAAGTCAGCATTATTCGAGATGGAAAAAACAAAACACTGAAAATTAAGGTGGGTGACCCCCAGGATACCGCCGGGGTTGAAGGAGAAATTCATAAGTTGCTAAAAGGTGTCAGGTTTGAAAACAACAGTGAAGGAAAAGGCGTTACTGTGGTCGACCTGGCACGTAACTCTGTAGCTGCCGCTAGTGGCTTACGTCCTGGTGATATTGTTGTAGGCGCTAACAAAATCAGGGTAGACGACATTAAAGACCTGCAAAAAGCACTGCGTCGAAATGCAGACAGTATTTTGTTTCGAGTTGAGCGAGGTCGGTCTGCAACTTATGTTGTGATTAACTAGCAAAAGCCCATAAACAACAGAGTCCAGGAGCTATCGACGTGAATTTATTTTAATGAAATAGCGTGTTGAGCCAGCTGATAAAAAGCGTTTATTCAGATGATTGAATAAGCGCTTTTTTTTCTTCACTCGTTATAAAAAAACGAGTTAATAGCTCCATCTTGTTATGAACAAAATGGCGTTAATAAACAAAAAGTTTAAGGTTACAGAATTTAACAAATACGAACACATTTAATACAGAGTTTGAGATTAATTCCGATTAACATGGTTGAAATTTATTCAAAAGCAAATAGAAAATGAATTGCTCACAACAGGCTATGAGAGTTTCGTATACGCCGTCTACCGCAATGGTCCCCGGAACTTGTGGTGAATTATTTCAGGGAAAAATTGCTGGTGAAGCCATCAAAGTTAATTGTCCGATTGATTTATACTCATCAGTCAGTATGAGATGGAAAGATAAACAGGGATTGAAAATTCGTTATCTGAAAAATAATAATTCATCAGTTATACCCGGTGAGCACCTGGATAAAAGTTTTAACCTGGTACAGCGAGTGGCAGAAAATTTTGCCACTCAGCATCGATTACATTTAAGCCATGAAATTTGTATTGATAACACTATCCCTCAGGGTAAAGGCATGGCACCCAGAAATGCCGATGTTGTCGCCGCTTTACTGGCAATAAGCCGAACTTTTGATGTGCCGATATCAACCGAGGCATTATCAACCTTATTTTCAGCCTATGAGCCTTGCCATGGTTTGCACAATGCTGGCATTACCTGTTTAAACCATTTGAATGGAAAGATTAATCTTTCATTACCTACACCAGAAAACCTGAGAGTTATTATTGTTGATTGCGGTGGTGAAGAAGAGACTTACGGATACAATGAAAGACTGGCTGATGAAATCTATGGCATGTATGAACCCAGCATGCAATGGGCGTTTGAATTATTGAAACGAGGGCTTAGCGTTAAAGATAACCGGCTCATTGCAAAAGCGGCAACGGTCAGTGCTGAACTCCGGCAGAAAATTCTACATAAACCACAGTTTAAGGATTTACTGACGTTAGCAAAGAGTTATGGTGCGCTGGGGGTCAATTGTGCACATAATGGCACTGCGCTGGGTGTACTGTACCAGCAAGACCCTAAGTCAGGAGAGAAAATTCACCTCGCAATTGATAAATTCTTTAATCACGACGTTAGCATTATTGGAGATTTCGAAATTGTTGGCGGTGGATGTAAGAATAACCAGTATTAGCAGATTCCATTGAATAATATACCCAGACTTCCTGAATCCTTCATTCCCGGGGAGTTTGGATGTAAATAATATTTTTTGCATTTCAGCCTTGAAAAATAAATCAACGTAACCATATATTAATCAGCAACAGCAAAATGCTTATACCGGTTAAAGTTTTTGCTCAGAACAATTATTTTTCAATTTCTGAGGAGATTCAGTCATGAGTTTTATACGTTTAAATCCATTTAATGAGTTAGATAATTTCAAGCTGGACAGCTGGTTTAATCCTGCTGAAGGTTCGCAGGTTAGCAAAAAATCAAACTCATCATTTTTACCGCGTGTTAACGTATTTGAAAATGAAACCAGTTTTGTTATTGAAGCTGAATTAGCCGGCGTTTCAAAAGATGCGGTTGATGTTCAGATAGAAAACAATATTCTAACCTTCAGTGGAGAGAAAAAATCGGAACTGGCTGATAAAAAAGCCCATCGAGTTGAGCGTTATTATGGTAAATTTTCAAGAAGCTTTTCTCTGCCCGACAATGTTGATCAGACAAATATTAAAGCGGAGAGTAAAGATGGAATGTTATTTTTAACTTTGCCAAAAATGAAACCAGAAGAAACGCGAACACAGATTAAGGTACATTAAGGTTAAGGTACATTAAAATTAAGGTGGTTTAAGAATAAGGTGGTTTAAAACTAAGGTATATTCAGATTATACTGCATTCATTTTATCGCTAACAAAAAGCCGGAATATTCCGGCTTTTTGTTATTTGAAAATCAAACTGAAAAATTTCGATTAGTTCGCTATTACCGTTCTATCACGGGCCCACTCTCTGAGTGCATTGATTTTTTCTGCCATAACCACCGAAAGCGGGCTGGTCGATTGAACTGCATTGAGTATTGACTGAGTAGAGAGCGGCTGTTTTTCTGCATAAGCTCTGTAAAGTGCAGACACAATGGCCTGCTCTATCTCAGAACCGGTAAAGCCTTCACTGGCAGCCGCAAGTGCAGGTAAATCAATATCATAAATATTCTGTTGTCGGGTAGTGATGTGAATTTTAAAAATATCAGCGCGCGATTCCTTATCCGGTAAATCAACAAAGAATATTTCATCCAGCCGACCTTTTCGCATCAGTTCTGGCGGTAATCTGGAAATATCATTGGCCGTTGCCACAATAAAAATCTGTCCCTGTTTTTCTGCCATCCAGGTCAGCAGTGTCGCCAACACCCGCTGTGAAGTTCCACCATCACTATCGCTACTGGAAATTCCTTTTTCTATTTCATCAAACCACAAAACGCAGGGCTCCATTAACTCAGCCATTTTTAGTGACTCGCGCAGGTTTTTCTCTGTTTCGCCATGAAATTTATTGTACAGCGCGCCAAAATCAAGTCGCAATAATGGAAGCCCCCACATGCCAGCAACAGACTTGGCAGCCAGACTTTTTCCTCCGCCCTGAACACCAACCAGCATAACACCTTTGGGTGGGTCTAGTGGTATTGAACGGTCAAGAAAAACGGCCTTTCTCTGCTGTAGCCAGTTTTTCAAATTATTAAGCCCGCCCACTTCACTCAGTTGCGACGTTTCATACTCAAAGCTCAAAACACCATCCATATCCAGCAGATCAAATTTGGCTTTATTAACCGCCGGTAATTCTTCTTCGGCAATCGCGCCATCACCAATGACATTTCGAATTAGTGTTTTTGAGTCGGCAAAGGTCATGCCTTTAAGATTCTGAACTAATTTTTTGAGTGTGGCTGAATCCGTTCTTACTTTTCTGCCATGATTTTTTTTAGACCAGGATTTGGCTTCGTCACGAATAAGGGCTTCCAGTTGCGTTTCGTCCGGTAAAGCCAGCTGAAACCCCGCTGAAAAACGTTTTAGATCAGAAGGCAGGTCAATTTCGTGTGAGATAAAAATCAGAGAATGTCCTTTACTGCCATGTTCCTGTGCAATCTCCTTAATCAATCGAATGACTTTTGGGGCATCCTCCAGATGGTGATGAAAATCGCATAAAGCAAACAGGCAGCTTTTCTCTGCGCTTTTAATCTGAGTTAATGCATCGATGGGATCTTCGGTATCTGTTATTTCAGCAACATCCTGGGCAAGATCCAGTCTGCGCATGCCATCGACATGATCCCAGCTAAAAAGCGGCTTGTTTAAATGTACCGCTATTTCGGCTAATAGCGATAGTGCTCGTTTTTCTTCGTGGGTTTCAATATTAATGAGTGGATTACCCGCTCTGATTAACAGTGAAAGGTCATGAAATTCAGTTTTGCCGCTCATATTTGCCCTTGCTAGCAGTATTCATTACTGGCTTTTGTGATTTAACATGCTTTAAAATAAAGCGCTACAACTATGGATAACGAACCATCTCCATAATTATTTTAATCATATTTCTCCGAGTGTCTAGTGAATGCGACAGATTACCCCCAAAGATAAAGTGCTAATGGTTGCTGAAAACGCGCTGAGAACCCTTCTGGGTGGCTATCAGGTGACTCAAAGAGCCAGTCCTGTGGCTGATGAGCCAGCACCTTCTGAACTCACATCTGAAGAAAAACGGCTCTCTGCCGGTCTCATGCGTATTAACCATTGTGGTGAGGTTTGCGCCCAGGCGCTGTACCAGGGGCAGGCGTTAACCGCCGAACTGCCTGACGTCCGTAAAAAAATGGAGCAGGCAGCAGCTGAAGAAAATGACCATCTGGAATGGTGCGCCGGGCGACTTCATCAGTTAGGCACCCATACCACCCTGTTCAGCCCTGCCTGGTATGCCGGGTCTTTTGCGATTGGCGCAATTGCTGGTGCAATTGGTGATCGCTGGAGCCTGGGATTTGTCGCCGAGACCGAATATCAGGTAGTGAGTCATCTGGAAAGTCATCTGGCCCGGTTGCCAGAAAATGACCAGACAAGCCGCCGCATTCTTGAGCAGATGAAAGTGGACGAATTAAGTCATGCAACCAATGCGCTGGATGCCGGAGGCGCCCAACTGCCAGCCCCTATAAAACAGCTGATGCACCTTATGGGGCGAGTGATGACTTCTACGGTTTACTATGTGTAAATCATAAGCTGTGTAAATCATAAGCTGTGCAAATCATAAGCGACGTAAATCACTATCACTATCGGTGTAAATCACAAGCGTTTTATGAGGTTATGCCGTCTTTTGGGCTTTTGACCGTCGCTCTTAATTCCGTTTAGCGGGTAGAGAAAACACCACCGAAATAACCAGTCCTTCTGCATGCCCATTTTCTGCTGAAATCTGCCCATCATTCAATGCAAAGGCGCGTCTGGCTATTGACAATCCCAGGCCCACACCACCAGTTTTCATATTACGGTCAGACTGAGGCCGATAAAAAGAGTCAAATATTTTACTCAGGTGCTCCTCAGCAATACCTGGGCCAGTGTCGCTGACGGTCAGTTTTAGTTGTCCATTACAATTAGCCAGACTAATGTTAACTGTTCCGCCCTGGCCTGCATAGCAGATGGCATTACGTACCAGATTTTCAAGGCCACTGATTAACGCCTCCTGAACACCAATAAAATCAAGACGCTCAGGTAAACGGGTAACAAGTTCCACCTGCGCCTGCTGTGCCTCAAATTGTGTATTATCGACAACCGACAAAATCAGCTGACAAAAATCGAAGCTTTCTTTTTTATGCTGTAGTTCCTGCGATTCCAGTCGGGAAATAGTCAGCAGATTCTCCAGCATTTCATTCATGCGGTCAGATTCGCGCTTTATTCGCAAAAGATCATCCTGCACAACCGAAATCCCTTTTTTCTCCATTAAACCCAGAGCCAGTTGCATACGTGTTAGTGGAGAGCGTAGTTCATGAGAAACATCGCTCAATAATTGTTTTTGTGAATTCAAATGCTGTTCAAGCTGGCAGGCCATTGACTTAAAATCGCGTGCCAGATCACCAAACTCGTCATTGCGCTTTACCAGGGGTTCCAGCCGTTGTTTATTAGACAGGTTTTCCGCAATCTCCTGAGTTGAGCGTTGTAGCTGTCGAATCGGCCGGGAAAGCAGCCATGCAAGAAAAAAGCTGACGGGAAAACTGATAATCAGCGTTGTAATGAGAAGACTGGTGGCTACTTCCTTAAAGAAAAGACCAACAAATCGGCGGCTAAAAACAGGAATATGCTGGTACCGATACAGGTAATATTCTTTACCATTAAACTCAACGGTGCTTCCGCCGGTAAAAACCGTGTTCTTCTGAAAAACTGAGAAAACAACTGTGTTGTTTAGCATTTCATTGTGCAATGTTCGGTGATGTAAATCAGATAACAACTGCGGAATTTTCCGATGAATAATATCTTCACCCGCCTTGTTCAACAGAAATGTTCGTTTAAACAGACGACGGTCACGTTTTGCAGAACGTTCGGAGCGAGCAGGACTTTGCAGACCTTTTCGGTGTTTCAATATGCTCTGGATTTTTCGAGTATATTTTTCAAAATCTTTGTCGACTGAAGGTGAAATTTTGTGATAACGGATCCGCTCGGAATTAATCTGACCAATAAACAGGTTAAGTGTAATAATTAATATCATGGTCAACCAGAACCAGACCAGTACTTTAAAAAACAGATTAAAACGCAATAAACTCGGTTTTTTACTGGCAGGGTTAAGCTGCTGATTTTTAGATATCGTTTTATCCATTATTCTGGCCACACCAGATACTGATAACCATTCCCTCTCACTGTTTTTATTCGAGCCTTGCCTGGTGCATAATCATCCAGTTTTTTTCTCAGGTTACTGATATGCATATCAATGCTACGGTCAAAAGTCTGGAGCCTTTTGCCCAGGCACTGTTCGCTAATCTGATTTTTACTTACCAGCTTCCCTGCCTGTTTCAATAGCAAAACCAGTATTTCAAATTCTGTTGCCGTACACTCTATCTCGCTATCTTTCAGGTAAACCTGGCGATTGGCAATATCCAGCTTTACCTGATTAATAGTCATTTCACTGGTCATGGCATCGGCCGTATCGCTCGATTGTGCTGACGCCTGTGCGCGACGCAAAATGGCACGCATTCGAGCGACTAGCTCCCGTGGGTCACAAGGCTTTGCTACATAGTCATCGGCCCCCATTTCCAGCCCGACAATGCGATCAACTTTTTCACCTTTGGCCGTTAACATAATAACTGGCACCAGAGAAAACTTACGTATATCGGCCAACGTTTCAAACCCGTTTTTAACGGGCATCATCACATCAAGTATCAGTAACGCATAATGCTCAGTAGATTGTGCTGCGCCGCTTTGCGAGTTGATTAATTCATTTTGTTGCCTTATTTTTTCCAGCGCCGCAACTCCATCATGGACGCTGTCCACAATAAAGCCTTCGCTGCTCAGGTAGTCACTGAGCAACTTACAAAGCTCTATATCATCATCTATCAGCAGTATGCGATTATTATTCATAGTTTCTTTTATTCATAGCTTCTAGTATTCATTGTTTTGGCTAGTGTTTATTAAGGCGTTATCTTTAAGGACCATGTTCGAATCGCTTTAGTTAATATTAACATAGTATTTATCATCCTTTCGTTTTTTACCAGCTCGTAACCAGCGGTTTTCTCCGATAATAATGAGATTTACATAATCTTTACATTCAGCTGACTTTACTTTGCATTCCATGTAGTAAATTTAGCTCAGTGAGACAGCGCAAAGAAATTCAAGCTGTTTCATCGTGATAAATCTCAAATTGAAGCAATGTAATTAACACCTTAAATCGAGGAACAATGATGAAAAAAGCAACTCATTTAAAATTGACCAGTACGCTATGTGTGTTGGTAACTTTCCTGGCAGGTTCTGTTGTTTACGCCCATAATGACACCAAATCGGGAAAAGATGTACATGAAGCTCATGATAGCCAGCCCGTAATCAAAAAGTACAAGTTTCCTGAATGGCGTAACGGTTTTAAAAGAAAATTAAAGAAACTTGATCTGAGTGAAGCGCAAC